>JAICUZ010000043.1 GCA_025935595.1 Burkholderiales bacterium | reverse complement strand
GCGCGGTGACATCCTCGACGTGCTCGTGCAGGAGGTGGACAAGGCTCGCGGCCGCATCGGCCTGAAGCTCGTCCAGAAGCACGAGAACGGCGGCTTCGTCTCCCCGGAGGAGCTCGTCGAACGGGCGAAGGACGCCCCGCCACGCGAGCCTCGCGAGGACCGGCCTCGTCGCGACGGTGACCGCGGCCGCGGTCGCGGCGGCCCCCGCCGCGAGCGGTCGGAGGCGCGTTCGGAGTAGTACGGTCGGCGGCGTGAAGCCGCCCGCGACCCTGACCGACGGCGTGGTCGTCCTCCGCGAGCTGCGTGAGGGCGACCGCGCCGTCGTCCTGTCCACGATGCGCGACCCGCTCGTCGCGCGCTGGCTGAACATGCCGCGGGCGCCGACCGATCGCGACTTCGACTCGCTCGTCCGGTTGGCCCAAAACGGACGCTTGACGGGCGACCGGTTCGACTTCACCGTCACCGAGGCCCCTAACGACGTCTCCGTCGGTGCAGTGATCGCGTCGAGACGGCATCGCGAGAACTACGAGGTCGCATATCTCGCCGGGCCGGAGGGACGCGGACGCGGGCTGATGACGCGTGCGGTGCGGCTCGTGTGCGGCTGGCTCTTCAGTGCCGGAGTCGGGCGCGTCGAAGTACGCACGCATCCGGACAACGAGCCGTCGCAGCGACTCGCGGAGCGTTGCGGCTTCCAGCGGGAAGGGGTCGAGCGGAAGTCGATCTGGCTGCACGGTCAACGCGCCGACGCGATCGTCTGGTCGTTGCTACCCGGTGACCCGCGATGACGCTCCACGCACTGCGTGACCGGGCGCGCTGCGTGACACCGATCCGAGCCTGTTCGTGGAGCCGAAGTCCGGCGTCGTGTACCGGCGGTCGTAGAGCGCACTACGCTACGCGCGTGCAGAACTGGATGCTGAGCGAGCTCGACTCGGGCGAGCGGATCGTCTCCGAGCGGCTCGACCACGTCCGGTCGGCGGCGGTGGGCTACTGGATCGGCGCCGGCTCACGCGACGAGGACGCGAGCGAGGCGGGCGTCACGCACTTCATCGAGCACCTACTGTTCAAGGGCACGGGCACGTACTCCGCTGTCGAGATCGCCGAGATCTTCGACGGCCTGGGCGGCGAGCTGAACGCGGCGACCTCGCGTGAGCACACGCTCGTCTATGCGCGCGTCCCCGATCACCACCTCGAGACGGCGATGGACGTGATGGGCGACATGGTGTTCGCGCCGGCGTTCGCCGACCTCGACTCCGAGCGCGAGGTCGTGCTCGAGGAGATCGCGATGTACGAGGACGCGCCGCAGGATCTCGTGCACGACCTGATCGCACAGGCGGTGTTCGGCGACCATCCGCTCGGCCGGCCCGTGATCGGCACCGCCGAGGTGATCTCGTCGATTCCGCGCGATGCGATCGCGAGCTACCACGACTCGATGTACGTGCCCGCGAACATCGTGGTCGCAGCCGCCGGGAACATCGAGCATGAGCGTGTCGTCGAGCTGGTGGAGCGCGCTCTCGAGCGGCGCAACGAACGTTCGGCGTCGCGGTTGAACGCCCGGCCGCCGCTGGTGCAGGAGCCGCCGCCGCGGCTGCGCTTCCAGCAGAAGGACACCGAGCAGTACCACGTGTGTCTCGGCGCGCCGGGGATCTCGCGGTCCGACCGGCGACGGTTCGCCGCGTCTCTGCTCGACTCGATCCTCGGAGGCTCGGCGTCGTCGCGACTCTTCCAGGAGATCCGGGAGAAACGCGGCATGGCGTACTCGGTCTACTCGTTCGTGTCGCAGTACACGGACAGCGGGCAGATCGGGGTGTATCTCGGGACCCGCGAGGACAACCTCGCCGACGCTCTCGCGATCACGGCCGAGCAGATCGCCGACATCGCGGCGGGAAACCTGCGCGAGCGCGAGCTGGAGCGTGCGAAGGAGAACCTGAAGGGGCGCATCCTCCTCTCGATGGAGTCGACGTCGACGCGGATGAACCGGCTCGGCAAGGCGCTGATCACCGACTCGGAGGTGCTGTCGCTCGATCGGATCGTCGCCGAGATCGACGCCGTCGACGCCGCATCGGTCTCGGCGCTCGCCGGTGTGCTCCTCGCATCCGATCGGCTCTCGGCCGCGTGCATCGGCCCGAACGAGGAGCGCTTCCTCACGGCTCTCGAGCGCATCACGCCCGACCTCGCGCGAGCGGCGTGAACGTCCTTCTCAACGGACGCCGCGGCAAGGTCGGCTCCGTGCTCGGTCCGGGCCTGGAAGCGGCTGGGCACACGCTCGTCGAGACTCTCGCCGGGTCGGAGGCGATGGTCGACTTCACACGGCCCGACGCCGTCGCCGCGAACGTGCGCGCGGCAGTGGCCGCAGGTGTCCCGTCCGTGGTCGGGACGACGGGCTGGGACGTCGAGGAGTTCCGCAACGCGCCGGTCACCGTCTTCTATGCCCCGAACTTCGCGGTCGGCGCGGTCTTGATGATGCGGTTCGCCGCCGGCGCCGCGAGATACCTCGACCACGCCGAGATCGTCGAGCTACACCACGCCGCGAAGCTCGACAAGCCGTCGGGCACCGCGACGCTCACCGCCGAGCGGATGGGCAAAGACGTGCCGATCCACTCCGTACGGCTGCCGGGGCTGAACGCCCATCAAGAGGTGATCCTCGGCGGAGCGGGGCAGACGCTGTCGATCCGGCACGACGCGCTCTCGCGCGAGGCATACACGCCGGGCGTCGTGCTCGCGCTCGAGCAGCTGTCTTCACTACCGCCGGGCCTCACGGTCGGGCTTGACGCTCTCCTCTGACGAGATCACGGTCGCGGGCCTGCGGCTCGAGCTCCTCCGGCCCGACGCGCCCGAAGCGCTGATCGACGAGGCAGCGTTTGCCGAGGACGAGTTCCTGCCGTACTGGGCGGAGCTCTGGCCGGCGGCGCGCGCGCTGGCGGAAGCGCTTCCGAACGTGGACGGCCTGCGCGTCGTGGAGCTCGGCTGCGGGCTCGGCCTGCCGTCGCTCGTGGCCGCCGCGAAGGGCGGACGCGTGACCGCGATCGACTGGTCGCCTGCCGCCGTCGAGCTCCTGCGCACGAACGCCGCGCGGAACGGCCTCGCATTGCGCGCCGACGTGCGCGACTGGCGAGAGCGGTGGGACGAGCGCTTCGACCTCCTGCTCGCGGCGGACGTGCTCTACGAAGAGCGAAACGTCGAACCGGTGCTCGAGCGCGTGTGCGAGCTGGCGCCCGACGCTCTCCTCGCGCTCGCCGGCCGCCCGTACGAAGGTGCGTTTCTCCGGCTCGCGGCAGCCTCAGGCAAGCGCATCGAGCACGTCGGCAAGCTCGTCCGGTTGCGTCAAGAACGGTGAGTGACCGGAGTCGAGCTCGATGACGCGGGCGCCGTACGCTCGTGCGGTCCGCAGCTGCCATGCAGGATCGATCGCGGCGTCGCGCAAGGTCGCGATGACCACGTCACCTTCGCCGAACGATGCCGGCTCCCCGCTGATCCGCGCCTGCCGCCGAAGCTGAGCGAACGCGCGGTCCGACTGCTCGCGTGTGCAATCCGGGTACATGAACGCGGCGCACGTGTCCGAATCGGGCCAGTAACTCCGGTCGAGCTCGTCGCGGACGGTGCCGCCGAACCCCTCGGCGAACGCCTCGTCGTAGGCACCGGCGACGGGCAGCAGCCCGCCGAGGTAGACCCGTAGTCGCGCCGCCACATGAGGGATCGTCTGCGCCCCAAGCGAGTGACCGACGACGATCGCGTCCGCCTGCGGCCCGATCAGCCTTGCGTAGTCGTGCTGGGTGAGCCCGGGCACGTCGCAGGGGAGATCGACGGCCGCAGCGGCGTGGCCGCGTTCCTCCAGCTCACGCACGACGTCGGCGAAGCACCACGCACCGTGCCACGCGCCGTGGACAAGCACGAACCGCGCCATGAGCGTCGAGTATCACGCGTACACTTGCAACGTGCTCGGCCACGTCCTGACGGCGATGGTCACGCCGTTCCAAGGCGATGGGAGCGTCGACTATGACGCGTTCCAGGCGCTCGCGCGCCACCTCGTCGAGAACGGCTCCGACGGTGTCGTGGTCGCCGGGACGACGGGTGAGAGCCCGACGCTGACCGACCGCGAGCGGCTCGACCTCATCCGGGCCGCGCTCGAAGCCGTCGGCGACCAGGCGGCCGTCGTCGCCGGCACCGGCACGTACTCGACCGCGCACTCGGTCCATCTCACCGAGGCAGCGCACGAGCTCGGCGCCTCGGCGTTCCTCGTCGTCACCCCGTACTACAACAAGCCGCCGCAGCGGGCGGTCGTCGCGCACTTCGAGGCGATCGCGCAGGCGTCCGACCGGCCGATCGTCGTCTACAACATCCCGGCACGGGTGGTCGTGAACATCGAGCCTGAGACGATCTCCCGGCTCGCGGAGATCGAGACGGTGAAGGCGGTCAAGCAGGCGAATGCCGACCTCGACGAGGCGCGGCACATCGTCTCCACGGGCCTCGATCTCTTCGCGGGCGACGACAACCTCGTGCAGCCGTTCCTCGAGCTCGGCGGCGTCGGCGGAGTGTGCGTCCACACGCACATCGTCGGCCCGCAGGTGGCGGCGCAGGTGCGGGCGATGCAGGAGGGCGACACCGCCCGGGCGCGCGAGATCGACGAGTCGCTGGCGCCGGTGTACGACCTGCTCGGCGTGGTCACGAACCCGATCGCGATCAAGGCCGCGCTGCGGCTCCTCGGCCACCCGGTCGGCGGCCATCGCCTGCCGATGGTCGACGCGAACGAGGACGAGATCGCCCGCGTTCGCGGCTGCCTGGAGCGGCTCGGCCTGCTCGTCGCCGCCTAGGCTCCCTACACTGCGGAGCCAGATGGCAGACGTGCTCCGTGTGATCCCGCTCGGCGGCCTCGGCGAGGTCGGCAAGAACATGACCGTCTACGAGGCCGGCGGCGACCGGATCGTCGTCGACGCGGGGATGTCGTTCCCGCGCGACGAGCACCTCGGCGTCGACGTGATACTCCCGGACTTCGGCTACCTCCGCGACGCGCCCGTGCGCGCCGTCGTGCTGACCCATGCCCACGAGGACCATGTCGGAGCGCTGCCGTTCCTGATGCGCGAGGTGCGGGTCGAGGAGATCTGGGCGACCCGGCTGACGCTCGGGCTCGTGAAGTCGAAGCTCGACGAGCACGGCCTCCTGCGCGCCGCTGAGTTGTGCGAGATCGATCCTGAAGCCGAGCCGGTGCAGCTCGGCCCGTTCCGCCTCGAGTTCGTGCGGATGGCGCACTCGATCCCGGACGCGATCGGGATCGCGGTCGAGACCTCCGCCGGACGCGTCTTCCACACCGGCGACTGGAAGCTCGACCACACGCCGGTCGACGGTCTGAGGACCGACGTCGGGCGACTTGCAGATCTGGGGAACCGCGGCGTCGACCTGTTGCTGGGCGACTCGACCAACGCGGAGCGTCCCGGCTTCACGCGCTCGGAGCGGGTGGTCGGCGAGGCGTTCCGTCAGATCATCCCGGCACGCCGTGGCCGGGTGTTGATCTCGAGCTTCGCGTCGAACATCCACCGCATGCAGCAGGCGATCGACGTCGGCACCGAATGCGGGCGCAAGGTGGTGATCGTCGGCCGCTCGATGCGTCGCAACCTGAACGTCGCGCGCAACCTCGGCTACGTCGAGGTGCCGGACGACATGCTCGTGAAGCCGGCCGACGTCGACGACGTGCCGGCAAGTGAGCAGCTCGTTCTGTGCACCGGTTCTCAGGGTGAGCCGCTCTCGGCGTTGACGCGCATCGCCTACGACGACCACCCCGCGATCAAGGTCGAGCGCGGCGACACCGTGATCCTCTCGGCGCGGCCGGTGCCGGGGAACGAGTTGCGCGTGCACGACACGATCAACCAGCTCACGCGGCGTGGGGCGGAGGTGCTGCACGAGGAAAACGCCGACGTCCACGTGTCGGGGCATGCGCGCGCCGAGGAGCTGCGCACGCTCATCTCGCTCGTCAGGCCGAAAGCGGTGATGCCGATCCACGGCGAGTACCGCATGCAGGCTGCTCACGCTCGGCTTGCGCAGGAGGCGGGTGTGCCCGCGTCGTCGATCGTGATCGCGGAGAACGGAGACGTGGTCGAGCTCTCGCGCGAGGGTGTGCGGATCGTCGACCGCGTCGAGGTCGGGGTGACGTTCGTCGACGGCCTCGGGGTCGGCGACATCTCGGACGTGGCGCTGCGCGACCGCCGTCACATGTCGGAGGACGGTGTGCTGATCGTCGTCACGACGCTGTCCGACGGTGCGGCATCGCACCCCGAGCTCATCTCGCGCGGCTTCGCGGAGAGCGACGAGCTGCTCTCGGAGATGCGGCAGGAGGCGCACGAGATCGTCCGGGAGCTCCTCGCCGACGACATTCGCGAGATCAAGCTGCTCCAGGAGCACATCCACGACGGGATCGGCCAATTGGTCTACGACCGGACGCGCCGGCGGCCGATGATCCTCCCTGTGGTGGTCGAGGTATGAGCATTCCCCTGGAGACGCGCCCCGAGTGGGCCGCGGTGATCGTGGAGCACGCGGTGGAGGAGCGGACGGCTCAGAAGCTGATCGGCCAGCTCCTTGCGCTCGAGGTGTCGTCACTTGCCTTCTGCCGGCTGCTCGAGCGCTGGGCGCGCGGCGAGGCCGAGCCGGGCACGCCGGGCCGGCGGCAGGCGGCGTTGCGCCGGGCGGCGGATCGCGTCGAGACCGCCCTCGCCGGCCTCGAGACACCGCTCGGTCGGTACCTGCTCGAGCTCGAGGCCGACCAGGCGGAGGGCCGCTCGTGGTTCGGCGAGCCCGGCCCGGGCGAGCTCGTCGACTGGGCGCCGGTCCTGGACCGCGCGGGCGTGAAGGTCGCGCCGCACCGTGTCGCGCAGGCATACCTGGAGCTCGCGGTGTTCGTGCGCGCTCTCGAAGGACTGGCCGCGACGGTGCGGTGGCAGTCGTCGCTCGAGGCGAGCTCGCTGTGGGCGGGGCTGTTCGACCTGCGCGAGAACCTGCTCGGCTGCGCATTGAACGACTTGCGCGCGATCGCAGCCTAGTCCCAGTTCGACAACCGTCGCCAAACGAGGGTTACAACGGCGTGCCGATCGCTCCACAGGCACTGCTCTAGGCTGGGGCCATGTCCGTGCAGCTCACGGTCGTCGGTTCGATCAACCTCGACCTCGTCGCGCGCGTCGAACGGCTGCCGCGCGCGGGGGAGACGCTTTCCGGCCACGAGTTCGTGCGCGTGCCCGGCGGAAAAGGCGCGAACCAGGCGGTCGCCGCCGCACGGCTCGGCGCACGCGTGCGGATGATCGGCGCGGTCGGCGAGGACTCGCTCGCCGACGAAGCGCTCGTGGGATTGCGCGAGGCGGGCGTCGAGCTCGACGTCACCCGCACCGGCACGACCGGCATCGCGCTGATCCTCGTCGACGATGCCGGTGAGAACCAGATCGTCGTCGTCCCCGGCGCGAACGACCACGTCGAGCCGACCTCGCCCGGAGGCGCGGTGCTCTGCCAGCTCGAGGTGCCAGACGACGTCGTTCACGCCGCCGCGCGCGGCGCCGGCTTCTTCGCGCTCAACGCCGCGCCTGCACGTCCCATCGAGCTCGACCCCGACCTCCTGATCGTGAACCGTCTCGAGCACGAGGTCGTGTCGCGCGGCAAGCTCGTCGCTGTCACCTACGGCGCCCAGGGCGCAGCGCTGTTCGAGAACGGCACCGAGGTCGCCCGCGCGACCCCGCCGAAGGTCGACGCAGTGGACGGCACCGCAGCGGGCGACGCCTTCGCCGCGTGCCTCGTCGTCTCCCTGCTCGAAGGACGCGACCGCGGCGAATCCCTCACGCGTGCCTGCGCGGCGGGCGCGGTCGCGGCCTCGCGTTTCGGCGCCCAACCTTCGCTTCCCACCGCGGACGACGTCACAGCGATACTCGACCTATGACTCCGACCCCGATCATCCTCGACTGCGATCCCGGCCACGACGACGCGATCGCGATCCTGCTCGCGGTCGCATCGCCCGAGCTCGACCTGCGGGCGGTCACGACCGTCTCGGGCAACCAGACGCTCGACAAGACGACCAACAACGCCCTGCGCGTGCTCGAGCTCGCCGGACGCACCGACATCCCGGTGTACGCCGGAGCGGACGCGCCGTTCGTGAGACAGCGTGACGTCGCTGCACACGTGCACGGCGAGTCCGGGCTCGACGGTCCCGACCTGCCGCGGCCCTCCGAGAGCCCCCAGGCAGAGCACGCAGTCGAGTTCCTCGCAGAGCTGTACCGGGGCGCGGAAAAACCCGTCCTCGTCGCCACCGGCCCGCTCACAAACGTCGGCCTTCTGTTCGCGACGCACGCCGACCCCCGGCCGGAACGGATCGTCCTGATGGGCGGCGCGATCGGCGAAGGGAATCGCACGCCGGCTGCCGAGTTCAACATCTGGGCCGACCCAGAGGCAGCCCAGCGCGTGTTCGCGGAGGGTCTCGACACGACCATGATCGGCCTCGACGTGACGCACCGCGCGCTGATCAAGGACGAGCACACCGAGCGCATGCGCGGTGCCGGCCGGGTCGGAAAGATCGTGGCCGAGCTGATGGATTTCTACGCCCGCTTCCACAAGCGCCGGTACACCGATCTCGACGGCTCGCCGATGCACGACCCGGTGTGCATCGCGCACCTGCTCGACCCGACGCTGATGGCCGTTCGCGACGCGTTCATCGAGGTCGACTGCACGACCGGCCCGAGCTGGGGGCGGACGAACGTCGACTGGCGCGGTCGAGAGCATTGCGGCGCGCCGAACGCGAAGGTCGGCCTCGACATCGACGGCCCGCGGTTTGCCGAGCTGATCGTCGAGCGGATCAGCTCGCTCGGATGATCGTCTTCGGCGCGATCGCGCCGCACGGCAACCCGGTGTATGAGCAGCCGGACGGGCCGACCGCCAACGGCATGCACGAGCTCGCCCGGAGGCTCGAGGCGAGCGAGGCGGAGGTTGCGATCCTCGCGACGCCGCACGGAACGCTCCTCGACGATCACTTCGGCGTCGTGCGCTCGTCACGCCTCACCGAGCATCCGAACCAGTTCGTCGACGCTTCGCACCTCTACGAGGGCGACGGCGATCCGGAGCTTGCGGACGCATGCGTGCAGGCGCTGCAGGCTGCGGGGCTCCCGGCGATCGGGATCACGTTCGGGACGACGGCCGCCGGCGGCTCGACGATGCCGGTCGACTGGGGTGCCGGGATCCCGCTCACGTTCTTTCGAGTCCCTGCCGTGATCGTGACGCCGTGCCGCGCGCTCTCGAACGACCACCACGTCCGTGCCGGCGAGGCGCTGGCCGCCGCGACCGGCGATCGACCGGTCGCGTTCGTCGCGAGCGCCGACCACGGGCACGGTCACACGCACGACGGCCCATATGGGTTCAGCGAGCACTCGGCGCCCTACGACGAGGGCGTGCAGGACGTCGTGCGCCGAAACGCGCTCCGAGAGCTCGAGGCCTGGGACCCGCAACGGGCGACGGACGCGCTCGCCGACAGCCTGTGGCAGATGTTGATGCTCCACGGCGCGCTCGGCGGCGACTTCCGCGCCGAGCTGCTCTCGTACGAGGCGCCGACGTACTTCGGGATGCTCACCGCCTCGTTCCAGCGGGAGGAGTGAGCGTCGGCGGGGCGAAGTGCCCGCCATGGCGCGCAAGAAGCGGCCGCACCGCACGTCCCCGAAAACGCCCAGCCGGGTGAAGAAGCGCCGCGCAAGAAAGCCGCGCGGCGAGTTCCACATCCCGAAGCCGCATCCCGAGCTCGTCGGGCTCGGGCTCGTCGGCGCGGGCGTCTTCATCGCCGCCGTCTTGTGGTTCGGGTTCAGCGGCGGGCCGGTCGCGCATGCCGTGAAGGCAGCCGTCGGCGCCGCCGCGTACCTGGCGCCACTCGTCCTCGTCCCGCTCGGCGCCCTGATGGTCACGCGCACCGAGCTCGTCGACGTTCGGCCGTTCCGGCTCGGCCTCGGCGTAGCGCTCACGGGCCTGCTGCTGACGCTCGGGGACGCGCACGGCGGCGCGGTCGGCAACGGCCTCGAGCGCGCGATCGCCGTCGGGCTCGGAACGACCGGCGCGACGATCCTCGGGGTGCTGTTGACGATCGCCGGCGTGACGTTCCTCACGGGCACGAGTCTCGGTGCTCTTCTCCGACACACGGGCCACGTCGTCCACCTCGCCCACAAGCGTGTCCGCAGCTTCCAGGCCGAATGGTCCGACCTCGACGATGGCGGCTACCCGGCGCGCGAGGAGGCGTTCCACCCACCGGTCGACGTGAAGCACGACTATCCGGATCTCCTGACCGACTCCGTCTCGGTCGGTCCGCCGCCGGTGCTCTACGACGCCGCGACCGAGGAGAAGTACGAGGACGACGATGTGCACGAGTCGCAGGAGCAGCTGTTCCCGACACTCGAGCCCGTCGGCGAGTACGAGCTGCCCGACCGGAACCTGCTCAAGAAGTCCAAGGCCGGCGCCGGGCCGAACGGCGAGGCGAGCCAGCGCGTCGCCGAGGCGCTCGTCACATGCCTCGCGCATTTCGGGGTCGAGGCGACGGTGATCGGCCAGATCGCCGGCCCGCGCGTCACGCGCTACGAGTTGCAGCTCGCGCCCGGAACCAAGGTCGGCAAGGTCGCGAACTTGAAGGACGATCTGAGCTACGCACTGGCGACGACCGAGATCCGGATCCTGGCGCCGATCCCCGGCAAGCAGGCGGTCGGAGTCGAGGTCCCGAACCTGAGCCCGAACCTCGTCACGCTCGGCGACATCTACGACGACCTGCCGCAGACGGCGAGCCCGCTCTCGGTGTGGCTCGGTAAGGACATCTCCGGCGCGTCGGTCTGGGCCGACCTCGCGCGCATGCCGCACATCCTGATCGCGGGAACGACCGGCTCCGGCAAGTCGGGCTGCATCAACACGATCCTCACGTCGATCCTGCTGCGCGCAACGCCCGACGAGGCGCGGCTCATCTTGATCGACCCGAAGCGGATCGAGCTCAACTACTACGAGTCGATCCCGCACCTCCTGACGCCCGTGGTCTCGAGCCCGAAGGAGGCGAGCGCCGTCCTGCTCAACGTCGTCACGGAGATGGAGCGCCGCTACGAGCGCCTCTCGCAGGTACGTGCGCGCAACCTCCCCGAGGCGAACCGGGCGTTCCGCAAGCGCGGCGAGGAAGAGCTTCCGTACCTGCTCATCGTGATCGACGAGCTGGCCGACCTGATGATGGTCAGCCCGCAAGAGGTCGAGGACTCGATCATCCGCCTGGCGCAGAAGTCGCGCGCCGTCGGCATCCACCTCGTGCTCGCGACGCAGCGACCGTCGGTCGACGTGATCACCGGCATGATCAAGGCGAACGTCCCGTCGCGCATCGCATTCGCGGTCTCGTCACAGACCGACTCGCGCGTGATCCTCGACTCGAACGGCGCCGAGAGCCTCCTCGGGCAGGGTGACATGCTCTTCAAGCCGCTCGGCACGTCGCGTCTCCAGCGCGTCCAGGGCGCGTTCGTCACCGAGGACGAGATCGCTCTGATCGTGGAGCAGACGAGAGCTCAGAGGGAGCAGGAGGTCGACGAGACGTTCCTCGAGCTGCCGCAGGTCTTCGTCGACGAAGCGGATTCCGACGACGGCGAGTTCGACCCCGACGAGGATGCGCTGCTCGACAAGGCGATCGAAGTCGTGGTGACGGCCCAGACCGCCAGCGTCTCGCTGCTTCAGCGGCGGCTCCGGGTCGGCTACACGCGGGCAGGCAGGCTGATCGACATGCTCGAGCGACGCGGGATCATCTCGCCCTACGAAGGGTCGAAGCCCCGCCGCGTGCTCATCTCCGAGCACGAGCTCGAACGCGTCGGGCTCGACTGATCGCCTAGGCGCCGCCCGGAGAACGGGGTACTGTACCCCCGCCAGTCCCCCCAGAAGGACATCTGAGCAAGGAGGGTTCACCAAGTGAGGAAGCGTTGGCTCACGCTCGCGGCGCTCGCCGCCGTGACGGTGCTCATCGCGTCGCTCGGAGCTGCCGTTCGCGGCGGCTCGGCGTCTGCAGCACACAAGGCCCAGTTCTCTGCGTGTCTCGTGACCGACATCGGCGGCCTGAACGACAAGTCGTTCAACCATCTCGCCTATGTCGGCCTCCAGCACGCGCAGCGGGCCGGCATCAAGGGTCGCGTCATCCAGTCGGCCTCGGGATCCCAGTACATCCCGAACCTGACGGCGTGCGTCCGGTCGGGCGCGGACATCACGATCGGGGTCGGGTTCCTGATGGACAGCGCCGTGGACACGGTCGCCTCGGCGTTCCCGAAGAGCAAGTTCGCGATCGTCGACGACGACGTGACGTTCATGAAGCACAAGCCGAAGAACGTCGAGGGTCTGCTCTTCAGCGAGCAGCAGGCCGGCTACCTCGTCGGCTATGCGGCCGGAATGTGGGCCAAGTCGCACGGCGGGAAGGCGGTCGGCTCGGTCGGCGGCCTCAAGATCCCGCCGGTCGACCGCTACATCGCCGGCTTCCAGTACGGCGCGAAGAAGGCCGATCCGGGCATCAAGACGCTGAACGACTACTCCAACAACTTCGTCGTGCAGGCGAAGTGCAAGGAGAAGGCGCTCAACCAGATCGCTCAGGGCTCGGTCGTCGAGTTCCAGGTCGCGGGCCAGTGCGGCCTCGGTGTGCTCGATGCATCG
>JAICUZ010000057.1 GCA_025935595.1 Burkholderiales bacterium | reverse complement strand
GATCGGCGTCCGGGTCGCCGACCCACACGAGCACCGAGACGTTCTCGAGCACGTTCTCCACGACCGCCGAGGCGTCACCGTCCGCGCGCAGCTCGCGCGCGAGGATCGGCACGAGCTCGCGGGCGCCGGCCACCGACAGCGGGCGCGGGTCTCCGCCACGGCGGCGAAGTTCGCGCACGACTCCGATCACCGAGAGCGGTCCGAGCTTGCCTTTTCCTTTCATCCGCGCCTCCGCACCGACCTGCGCACGTGAATCGCCTGCAGCACGCCGAGCGCGAGGAAGTTCGTGATCAGCGACGAGCCGCCGACCGACACGAACGGCAGCGGAATGCCGGTGATCGGCGCAGCTCCCATCGTCATCGCGGTGTTGACGAACACCTGGAACAGGAACATGAACGCGATGCCGCCGGCAACGATTGCGCAGTAGAGGTCGCGCGCGCCGGCCACGATCTTCAGCGCGCGCCAGACGATCAGCAAATAGAGCAGCAGCAGGATCGACGCACCGAAAAAGCCGCGCTCCTCGGCCAGTGACGCGAAGGCGAAGTCGGTCGCGTGCTCCGGGATGTAGTCGAGCCCCGTCTGCGTCGCGCCGCCGACGCCGCGGCCGCGAAGGCCGCCTGCGCCGACCGTGATGATCGACTGCCGGAGGTTGTAGGTCGCGCCGCGCGGGTCGTTGTCCGGATGCGTGAAGCCGGTGAGGCGCTCGGCCTGGTACGGCTTGAGCACGTTCAGCCCCGCGGCCGGCAACAGCCAGAGCACCGCGAGCGCGATGCCGGTCGCGAGCGCCGCGAGCACCGCGAGATGCGACCAGCGGATGCCGGCGACGAAGAGAACCGCAGCCATCGCGGCCGTGTAGACGAGCGCCGTCCCGATGTCCGGCTGAACGAACACGAGCAGGATGGGCAGCAGGCCGATCCCGATCGCCGTGAGCGGCGTACGCGCCGACTGGACGGCGTGCCGCCGCTCGGCGAGGAAGCCCGCGAGCACGAGGACGAACAGCACCTTCCCGAACTCCGACGGCTGGAACTTGAAGAAGCCGACGTCGATCCAGCGTTTCGAGCCTCTCGTCGCGGCGCCCGCCGCGAGCACGAGCACCATGATCCCGAGTGTCCCGAAATAGATCGGGCGCCACATCCGCCGGTACCGCTCGGGGTCGACGAACAGCGCGACGACGAAGACGATCGCACCGGCGACGGTGAACAGCACCTGGTGGCCGAGCGACGAACCGCCCGCGTCGTGCCTCGTGATGCCGTCGATCGCCCACAGGCCGTAGGCGGTGACGGAGACGAGTGCGCCCATGAGCAGCCAATCGAGGCGCCGGACCATTCCCGCGACGCCGACCGCCTGGGTCTCCGGGCGCGGGCGAAGCCCGCGCGCTCTCGGATCGACGACCTCGATGCCCATCAGTCGGAAGCCTTCGCGGTCGTCGTGGCGGTCGTGTGGAAGTACTGCTCGAACACCTTCAGAGCCGCCGGCGCGGCCGCGGAGCCGCCGTGGCCGCCGTTCTCGATCGTCGCGCAGACGACGATCGTCGGCGCGTCGAACGGCCCGTAGCCGCACCACCACGACTGGTTCAGCTTGATCGCGTTCGGAAGCCCCTTCACGTGCACGAACTTCTCGGCCGAGCCGGTCTTGCCGGCGATGTCGACCTTGAAGTTGCCGAAGACCCCCGACGACGTTCCGATCGATGCGTGCGTCGCCTCCTCGAGACCGAGGGCCACATAGTTGAGCGCGGTCGGGTCGACGTTCACGGGTTGCGGCGGCTGCGCGCCGAACCGGCGGAGGACGCGAAGCGGCTGACCGTTGCTGCCGCTCTGCTCGACGTCGTTTGCGAGATGCGGCGTGACGAGCTTCCCACCGTTCGCGATCAATGCGTAGAACCGCGCCATCTGGAGCGGCGTGACGAGCACATCGCCCTGGCCGATCGCGAGCTGGATCGAGTAGCCCGGCTTCCAGATGCGGTCGACATAGCCTCTGCACGGCGGCCCGCCGAACGTCTTGCACCGCCACTCGGGCGTGGGGATGAGGCCGGAGATCTCGCCGCCGATGTCGAGGCCCGTCGTCTCGCCGAGGCCGAGCCGGTTCGCCCAGCCTTGAAGGAGGTGCCCGCGGCCGGACGGGAGCTTGAAGAAGTCGTCGCCGAGCCGATAGAAGTAGGTGTCGCACGACATGGCTAGCGCGGTGCGCAGATCGACCCATTGGTCGATGAGCGGCGTCCAGTTGTGGAACACCTGGCCGTACGCCGTGTACGACGGGGAGCATAGAAGCGGCGTAAGCGGGCCGACGACGTGCGCCTGCATCGCGGCGATCGCCGTGACCGGCTTGAACGTCGAGCCGGGCGGATACCCGACCTGGATCGCCCTGTTGAACGCCGGGAAGTTGTCTTCCTGCGCGACCTTCGGGTTCAGCAGCGGCGCGAGCTTCTTCATGTCCTTACGACCCGAGAAGAGTGACGGCTTGTAGGTCGGGTTCGACGCCATCGCAAGCACGTCGCCGTTCCGCGGGTCGAGTGCGACGATCGCCCCGCCGTCGGCGTACGCACCTTCCGCGCTCGACCGCGCCAGGTTGATGCCGTACGTGAGCGCGCGCTCGGCCGCGCGCTGCAGGTTGATGTCGAGCGTCAGGCGGAGCGTCTCCCCGGGAGCCGACGACTGAATGGGCACGGCCGCCGTCTTGGGCCGGCCGCGCGAGTCCACCGTGAGCTGTGCCGTGCCGTCCATGCCGCGGAGGTAGGTGTCGTACGTGCGCTCGATGCCGGACTGCCCGATCGAGTCGCTCGCGAGGTAGCCCTTCTTCTTCAGGGCCTTGTAGTCCTCGGGCGAGATCTGGCCGACGTAGCCGAGCACCTGCGCGGCAAGAGACTGGTACGGGTATTTGCGGAGATAGCTCTGCGGGAGCCGGACCCCGGGAAACTCGTCCTGGTGCTCGAGCAGGTAGTAGATCTGCTGTTGCTTGATGCCGCGCTGCACGACGACCGGAGTGAGTGGGTCGTCGCCGTGCTTGGCGAGCTCCGCGACGATGTCCTTCGTCGGGACGCCTGTCACGGACGCGAGCTTCCGCAGCTCCGCGAGCTGCGCCGCCCACGTCTTCGGCAGGTCGCTCGGCCACAACTCCACGCGCGTGCCCGGCGTGTTCGTGACGAGCACGCGACCGTTGCGGTCGAGGATCGGCCCGCGCGGCGCTTCGAGTCGCAGCGTCCGCACCCGGTTGTCGTTCGCCTGCGCCAGGTAGCGCTCGCCGGACAACACCTGCAGCGCCCACAAGCGAAGGAAGAGGACGGCGAAGAGCGCGAGCGCGAGAAAGCCGAGAATCGCGACGCGCAGTGCGAGCTGCGGGGTGAGCCGGTACGGCTCGGCGACGCGCGGGTCGCCCGGCAGGAAGCGGCGACTCGGTGCCGTGCGGTCAGCCAAGGAGGCGAACCTCGCGGATTCGATCGCCGAGCTCGAGCGGCGGGAACAGCCTCCGGATGAGCGCGTACACGGGCAGCGTCAGGATCAGGTTGAGCAGCAGCGCGCCGGGGACGCCGTGCGCGACGAGCCCGGCGGGCGCCGGCTCTCCGAGCATGAACTGCAGCACGAGCTGGCCGAACAGGTAGAGCGCCGTCACCACGGCCACGGACACGTACGGGGCGTGGAAGCGATCGCGCGCCGTCGTCTCGCCGTACCGTCCGATCCAGAAGCCGCCGAGCGTCAGCAGCAGCGAGGTGATGCCGAGGGTGCCGAGCGTCGCCGTGTCGAGCAGCAGCCCGGTCATGAACCCGGCCACGGCGCCGAACATCGATCCGCGCAGCAGTGCGACCGAGAGCAGGGCCACGAGGACGATGCTGGCGGTACGGAACAGCCGGTACTCGGTGAGAACGGACAGCTGCAGAAGGGCGGCGACGAACAGGACGAGCGCGGCCTTCAGGCCGTCCATCAGCGGCTCTTCGGGACGAGGACGACGACGGTCTGGATCGAGGAGAAATCGACGAGCGGCTTCAGCTGGATGTTCTGGAACAACGTCGTGTCGTTCGCCGACCGGCTCGACACGGTGCCGATCGGGATGCCGCGCGGGAACTTCGACTTCAGCGGCCCGGTGCCCAGCGAGCCGGCGGTCACGATCGTGTCGCCGATCCGCACGACGGGCGTCTTCGGCACGCGGTCGAGAATGAGGACGTCGCTCGACCCGCCACCGCGGCGCACGGCGCCGATCACGTGCGGGTTCGTCACGTCGGTCGCCGTCACTGCGCTCCCACTGTCGGTGAGCAGCGTGACGCGCGAGGCGTGACTCGTCACGCGGTCGACCGTGCCGACGAGCGCGCCGCTGCCGTCGGGGCCCCCGAGAGGCTCGACGACGACGCTGTTCGGTTGCACGCCGTCGGACGAGCCCGCGCCGATGACGATGCTCTCGTCGAGCGCGCTCTGCGGGTTCGCGACGACCGAGGTGTCGATGCGGTCGTAGTCGGCGATCGACGGTGGCCCGATGTAGTTGAGCGCCTTCTTGAGCTCGACGTTCTCATGGATGGCGCCTTCGTCGAGGATCAGTTGCCGGCGGAGCGCTTCGTTCTGCGCGCGCAGCTTCTCGTTCTCGTGCTTCGCGTCGACGAGCCCGCGGAACCAGCCGACCGTGTCGGCGAACGGGCGCGCGATCCGGTCGGCGGCGACCTCGAACGGCCGCAGGACGGTCGCCCCCGTGCCCTGGACGCCGTCGAGCGCCGACGAGCGGAACGACACGGTGATCAGGACGAGCGAGGCCAGCACGAGGAACCCCACAACGATCCGGCGCTTGAGTGCACTGGAGCGTGACGAGGGGAACCCGGAGGGGGCGGCGCGCTGGACGGACGAGCCCAGGACCGCAAGGCGGACGGTCCGGTTGCGTGGCACGAAGGCAACAGCGTAGCTGGGCTACGGAACGGAGAGGGAACGCGTGGCCGTCGTCTCGACCAGGCTCGGCTTGAACCCCACCTGGTCGTTGACCCGCCGCATGGCCGTGTTTTCCTCGGCATTCGAGGTGCTGACGACCTCGATCTGGGGGTGATCTCGTTGCAACCGCCGCAACGACTCGAGCTTCACGGCCCGCGCGAGTCCCTGCCGCCGATGCTCAGCGACGGTGCCGGTGTCGTCCGTGAAGCCGAGGATGGAGCCGCGGGAGACCCTCAGCTCGGTGAAGGCGCCGATCACGCCGTCGTCCCGCATCGCAACGGTCAGCCGCATCTCGCGGTCGCGAAGTGCGAGCGACTCCTCCGATGTCCGGACTGTCGTCGCCGTCCACGTGGGGAACTCCATCTCGTCGGGAGCGGGCGCGTCGTCCATCGCCGCGCGGGCTGTGACGTACGCGGCAAGGTGCACGTCGGGGACGCGCCGGCGCCAGGTGCGGAGCGCCCAGCCCGCCGGCGGCTCGGGCGGCGGCAGGTCCACGCCACGCAGGTCCAGCAGCGCGCGCACCACGCGCTGACCATCGACAAACCCGAAGCGACGCGCGAACGCGGCTCCGGCGGGCGTCGTGTGGTGCGCATGCAGCGCGCGTACGTCGAGCTCCTGGGCGCGCTCGAGCACGCATGCGAGCAGGTCGGCGCCGACACCCTGACGACGTGCGCTCGGTCGAACCTTGAGATCGACAAAAGCGGCGGTCGGCCCGTGAACGTTCAGTTCCGCCGCGCCGCCGGCGGCGAGCCAGTGACAGCTCGTGTAACTCGTCGGCTTGTGACGGTAATAGGCGATCACCTCGGCGGTAGTCCGCATCGGCTCACCCGGCGCGTTCTCGTGCCGGCAGTCGTGCTCGACCTCTGCAAACCGCACGAGCACTTCGTCCGACGCGGTCCGCGCGTCGATCTCCTCGACGCGAACGTTCATGGACCTACCTCGAGCGGCCGTTGCGCCCGCGGGCGCGCGCGCTGCGGTGAATCGCGTCGAACTCTTCGAGGCTGCGGCCCGAGCCGACCGCCACGCATGTCAGAGGTGACTCGGCGAGGTGCACCGGCATGTGCGTCTCGTGCCGGAGGCGCTCGTCCAGGCCCTGGAGAAGCGCGCCGCCGCCGGCGAGCACGATGCCGCGGTCCATGATGTCCGCGGCGAGCTCCGGCGGGGTCTTGTCGAGCGTCGACTTGATCGCGTCGATGATCTGGTTGACCGGCTCCTCGAGCGCGTGACGCACCTCTTCGCTCGACAGGATCACAGTCTTCGGGAGGCCGGTGAGCATGTCACGCCCCCGCACCTCCGCCTGAACCTCTTCCTTCATCGCGTAGGCAGAGCCCACCTCGAGCTTGATCTCCTCCGCGGTCTGCTGCCCGATCAGCAGCTTGTACTCGCGCTTGATGTGATTGATGATCGCCTCGTCCATCTCGTCGCCGCCGACCCGCAGCGACTGAGAGACGACGATCCCGCCGAGCGAGATGACGGCCACCTCGGTGGTTCCGCCGCCGATGTCGACGATCATGTTCCCCGTCGGCTCGGCGACGGGCAGGCCGGCGCCGATCGCGGCGGCCATCGGCTCTTCGATGAGGTACGCCTTGCGCGCGCCGGCGTTGAGGGTCGCTTCCTCCACCGCGCGCTTCTCGACACCGGTGACGCCGGACGGGACGCACACGACGACGCGCGGGTGCGCGAAGCGATGCTGGTGCACCTTCATGATGAAGTGCCGCAGCATCTGCTCCGTCACGTCGAAGTCGGCGATCACGCCGTCCTTGAGCGGGCGAATCGCGCTGATCGTTCCCGGCGTGCGGCCGAGCATCCGCTTCGCCTCGAGCCCGACCGCGTGCACGTCACCCGAGCGCTGGTCGATCGCGACGACCGACGGCTCGGAGAGCACGATTCCGCGCCCGCGCACGTACACCAGCGTGTTCGCGGTGCCGAGGTCGACCGCCATGTCGCGACCGCCGAATCCAGTCAAGTAGTTGAAAAGGCCCATGACCCGCGGCCACTCTAGCCAGCAGCCCACCTAAAGTGGGGGCGTGGCACCGGATCGGCGGTTCATCGGTGGGATGCGAGGCCCGCGCCTCTCGAGGCTCGAGCCCGGCGCCAACGCGACCTGGCCGCTGGTCGAGTTGCGACTCGAGCACGGCCACGGCTGCGTACGCGTCCGGGTGCCCGGGCTTCGATCGCTCGTCCACCGCTGGCTCCCCTCGTTCGAATTCGATCCCGCGGCCGTCCGAGTCGAGACGTGTCGCGGGGTTCTCGGTCGCGGTGTCCGGATCAAGCGCCCGGCAGAGCCCGAGGTGGTCTTCTGGACGTCGCGACCCGACGAGGTGCTCGCGGCGTTCGCGGAAGCAGCGGCTCAGCCGAACCCGTAGACGCCGGAGAACCGCGTCGCGAGCAATCGCACGAGCAGCGAGCCCGGCAGGCCGACGACGTTCAGAAAGTCGCCCTCGACGCGTTCGACCAGTCCTGCGCCGAGCCCTTGGATCGCATATCCCCCCGCGCGTCCCTCCCACTCGCCGGCGGCGACGTAGTGCGCGAGGTCGCGCGGTGTGAGCGTGCGGAAGGTGACGTGTGTGACTTCCTCGTGGAGCTCCTCCCAGGCCGGGGTGCGCAGGCAGAGGCCGGAGACGACGTCGTGCGTTCGGCCGGCGAGGGCTTCGAGCATCTGCTCGGCCTCCGTCGCGTCGGCAGGCTTGCCGAGCAGCGCGCCCTCGAACAGCACCTCGGTGTCGACACCGAGGACCGGCCGGTCGCCGCCTCGGACCGACCGCGCCTTGCCCGCTGCGCGCTCGAGCGGCGAGGTGCCCTCGACTTCTTCGAAGTCGGGCGCGACGACGTCGAACGGGATGCGCAGCTGTTCGAGGATCGCGCGCCGCTGCGGCGAGGTCGACGCGAGGATCAGCGGGAAGGCTTCCGGGCGACCCAGATGTCCTCACAGGGCCACTGCTTGGCCCAGTCGGCAGTGACGTAGGTGTAGTACTCGTGGGTCACGGCGTCGGCGGGTGCTTGCACCTCGACCAGCCGTTCGACCTCGAAGCCGTTCGCGCCGAGCACCGAGATCCACTCGCCGTGCGGGAGGTGGAACTCGACGCCGATCTCGCCGGCCCACTCGAAGCGGTGCATGCCGAACATGGGGCGTTGTAGCGTGGTGGTCGCCGCACCTTGCTCCTCCGAGCAGAGAATGACGAGGTTCGAGTTGGTCAGAAAGGCGAGTCGGCCGCCCGGGCGGAGCAAGCGGGCCGCTTCGGGCACCCAGCGGTAGGGATCGACCCAGAGCGACGCTCCGTACTCCGAGACGACGAGATCGAAGCTCGCATCCGGCAGCCCGGTTGCACCGGCGTCCGCCTCGACGAGCGGAAACTCGATCCCGGTCCGCGCCTGCATGCGGCGCGCCGTCTCGAGCTGTGCCGGGGTGATGTCGACTCCGACCGGCCGCGCGCCGAGCTTCGCGAGCCAGGCCGAGAAGTACGCGGTCCCACAGCCGAGCTCGACGACGTCGAGTCCGGCGACGTCGCCGAGGACGTTCAGCTCGGACTCGTCGACGCCCCAGATGCCCCACGAGATCTCGTCGAGCGCCCAGTTCGTCTCGGCGTTCTCGTCGGTGTACTCGCGGTTGGCTTCGGTCCAGTTCGCGGCGTTACGGGCCGCGTCGAGAGCGGCCTGCTCGGCGGCATTCGCGCCCCCGGATGGCGTCTCAGACACGGCGAGCACGCCTGCCACCGAGCAGACCGCTACGCCAGCCCATCGGGGAACCAGATCCCGATCTCGCGCTCGGCCGACTCGGGCGAGTCGGAGCCGTGCACGAGGTTGTTCGGCATCGCGAGCGCGTAGTCGCCACGCAGGCTGCCGGGCGTCGCGTCAGCCGGGTTGGTCGCGCCGATCGTCGCGCGGCACGTCGCGATCGCGCCCTCCCCTTCGAGCACGAACGCGAGCGTCGGGCCGGAGGTGATGAAGTCGACGAGCTCGCCGAAGAACGGCTTCTCCTTGTGCTCGGCGTAGTGCGTCTCGCCGAGCTCCCGGCTCGCGGTGAGCAGCCGCGCGGCACGGAGCTGCAGCCCGCGGCGCTCGAAGCGCGCGACGATCTCGCCGGCCAGGCTGCGCTCGACGGCGTCCGGCTTCGCGAGGATCAATGTGCGTTCGACTGCCATTGCGGCCGACGAGACTAGCGGGTTTGGCGGCGCCTGCGCGGCGGGCGCTTCGCCTCGCCGATCGCGACCGGAGCATCGATGTCGTACTCGATCGGCGTCTCGCAGAACGGGCACACCTGCCAGGCCGACTCGAGCGGCTTACCGCAATGAGTGCACGCCTGGCGCAGCTTCGTCGTGCAGACCGGGCAGACGAGGAACTCCTCGTCGACCTCGGCGCGACACACCGGGCAGTGGAGGTCGCGCGCGCCGAGCCGCCGCTCCATCGCCTTGATCTCGAGCTCACGCTCGCGCACGTCCTCGAGGTACTCCGGCGGGCGGAACAGCATGTAGATCAGCGGCCCGATGAAGGGGACGACGCCGATCGCGGTCACCACGGCGACGATCAGCTTGTCCGATATGCGCCGGCGCGCGTCCTTGAAGACCCAGTAGACCGACGCGACCCAGAACACGATCACGAAGAAGATCGCGAGGTTCCGCGCGACGTACCACGTCGACGAGTGGAAGAAGTCGTGGACACCGCCGAACGTGGATGCGATCACAGCAGGATTCTTCCTACTCCATAGCCTGCGGCAAACGCGAGCCCGACGAACAGGGCGAGCAGCAGCACGGCGAAGAGGAAGACGGTGGTCCGTTCACGGGCGCGGGTCATCGTACGGATTTTCGGTCGCCTCCAGCGAGGTCGGCAAGTAGATAGAGCGAGCCTGTCACGAGCACCCGCCCGCCGAGCTGGTGCGCGAGCGCGAGCGCGGCGCCCGGCTCCGGCTCGGCGTGGACGTCACGGAAGCGTGAACGCGCCAGGTCGGCCACAGCTTCCGGAGTCAGTGCCCGCGGGTTCGAGGACGCGGTCGCGACGAAGGTGCGGCCGGCCCGCGCGAGCCGGTCGAGGATGCCGGCGGCGTCCTTGTCGCCGAGGATCGACGCGACGACGACGTAGTCGTGGGGCTCGGGCAGCCGCTCGAGCAGCCAGTCGACCGCGTCCGGCGTGTGGGCCCCGTCCCGGATCTCGTTCTCTCGGATCTCGAGCCGGCCGGGAAGGCTCGCCTCCGCCAGTGGGCGGCGCTCACCGAGGAACGCCTCGACCGCTTCCTCCGCCCCACCGATCCTCACCTCACCCGGAACGAGGTGCGCGAACTCGTCGTCTGGGAGGATGACGGTGCTGCCCGGCCCCGCGACCGCGAGCTTCTCCGCGGCGATCGCCTCGCGCGTCGGCCCGAGCACGTCGGTGTGCTCGAGGCCGACGTTCGTGAGCAGGACGACGCGCGCGTCGATCGTGTTGGTCGCGTCGTGCCGGCCGCCGAGCCCCGCCTCGATCGCAGCCACGGTCGCGCCGCGCGCCGCGAAGTCGGCGAACGCCGCGGCGGTGACTGCCTCGAACTGCGTGGCGCCGAGTGCCTCGGCGTCGGCGCGGACGCGCTCGACGGCGTGCTCGAACCCGTCCGGATCCGTGTCGAGCCGCTCGTGCCAGCCGGAGACGTGCGGCGAGGTGTACGCGGGCCCCTCGATCGTGCGGGCAATGCGGCGCGCCGCGGTCGACTTGCCCTTCGTGCCGACGACGTGCACCGCGTCGAAGGACCGCTGCGGATCGCCGAGCCGGGCGAGCAGCGCGCGCATCCGGGCTGTCCCGAAGCCGTCGGCCGGCCAAGGGCTCAGCGATTCCAACCACGCGACGGCGGTGCCAGGCACCGTCACGACTCCCATGAGATTCGTCCACACACCGGCGGTATCCTTGCGTCCGCGCGGCGGCGCTCCGGACACGTCTGGTGCCAGGCACCGTCGCACATGTGTAACGCCCGCCGCGAGAGCTCAGCCGCCGATGGCATCGAGCTCGCGCTTGTAGCGCTCGAGCTTCTCGCGTTCCTTCGCGACGACCTCGGACGGCGCGTTGGCGGTGAAGCGCTCGTTGGCGAGCATCTTCTCGGCACGTGCGACCTCGACGCGGAGGCGCTCCCGCTCCGCCTCGACGTTGCCGTTCTCGCGCTGCGGCGCCCGGTCGGGCTTCACGACGGCATCGAAGATCCGCTTCTCCTCACCCTCGACCTGCGGCACGACTCCTGAGCGGCGGAATACCTGCGCGTACTCCTGGATGCGCTCGAGCGCGCCCGCCTCTGACTCGTCGCCCGCCTCGGGCCACGACGCGACGATCAGCCGCGTCTCACGCGCCGGCAGGAAT
>JAICUZ010000067.1 GCA_025935595.1 Burkholderiales bacterium | reverse complement strand
TCTTCAACGAGTCGGTCGTCGCGAACGAGGACGGTCTACGCCAGCTCGAGTTCGTGCTGGCGAACCTCGGCATCGAGCTGATCGTCGCGCACAGCCCGGGGTGGTACGACTCGACCGGCCACGGGAACATCGGCACGTCGCACATGGACATGGTGATGCTCACCGTCGACGAGCGGAAGTGCCTGCTCGCTCCTCACCTCGTCAACTACGGGTTCGTGCGCGAGCTCGTGAAGCGCGACTTCACGATCATCGAAGTGCCCGTCGAGGAATACTGGGATCTGGCCCTGAACGGCGTCACGCTCGCGCCCGGGAAGGTCGTGATGAACGCCGGCTCGCCGACGGTCGTGAAGGAACTGGAGCGCCACGATGTCGAGGTGATCCAGGTCGACTTCTCCGAGAGCCACCGCTTCGCGATCGCCGGGCTCCACTGCGCGACGCTGGAGCTCGTGCGCGACCAGCCTGGGGACAGCCGCTGAAGACTGCCCCCCAGCTCGTCTCGGTTAATTCCTAGGCAACAAACATCCACGGACGTTCGGCGTCCGTAGACTTCAGCAATGGCGGGCGCGGAACCAATCGCATCGCTCCAACCTGCCGGGTTTGCCTCGAGCGAGGCGGCGCGTGAGCTTGCGGCCAGCTGGCGCCGGCTGACCCGCGCCGCGACGTTCGTCGCCGTACTGACGAGCCCCGCCCTGGTCGCCTTCTTCATGCGCCAGGATCACTGGCCGTTCTGGAAGGCGATCCTGGTCACACTGCTGATCGTCGTCGCGTTCCGCGGCCTGGTCGACCTGCTGTTCCGCCGGATGATCCCGTGGCCCAGCCTGTTCGGCCTCGAGAGCCAGCAGCACCGCGAGGAGGACGTGCTCGGGCGCCGCCGCGCCTGGTTCTGGCACTTCTGGTTCCGGGTCGGTGTGGTCGTGGCGCTGATCGTCACCGTCATCTGGCTCTTCCGCGGCGGCTCGTGGTTCGGCACCTTCGGCTCGGTCGGGCACGGCGCCGGACGGATCCTCAGCCAGCCGGCGCTCTGGGTGCAGGTCGTCTTCGTCTTCTTCCTCTTCATCGCCAACTTCGCGATCCTGTTCGGTCCGCTGCTGCTCATGAACATGTCGCAGATGAGGGCGTTCGAGCCGGGCGACGCCGAATGGGGCGTGAAGCTCGAGGACGTCCGCGGGCAGGAGGAGGCGAAGGAGGAGGTCCGGCGCGTCGTCACGATCTGGCAGTCGGGCGAGGCGTTCGAGCGCGCGGGCGGTAAGCGCGAGCGCGGCCTGCTGTTCCTCGGAGCGCCCGGCACCGGCAAGACCATGCTTGCGAAGGCGCTCGCCACCGGCTTCAACTCGCCCTTCGTCTCGATGCCGGGCTCGGGCTTCGCCGCGACGTTCATCGGCATCGACGCGATCATCGTGCGCCTGCTCGCCCGCAGGGCGAAGAAGCTCGCGCGCAAGTGGGGCGGCCAGTGCATCGTCTTCATCGACGAGATCGACGCCGTCGGCATGCGTCGCCAGGCGCTCCAGCAGATGGCGCCCGCGACCGATCCGTACTCCTGGCACGACGTCAGCGACTTCTCGTTCTACGGGCCGTGGGGAGCACAGAACCCCTCGGGTGACCTGATCGTGGAGACCCGGCGCTGGCGCGACCGCCTGTTCGACGAGCGCGCGGCGCGGCGCTGGACGAACCCGATCGTCGACCGCATCGTCAACCAGTTCCCCGGCGGGATGATGGGCGGGATGATGGGCGGCGGCCAGCTGGCGCTCAACCAGCTGCTCGTCGCGATGGACGGCATCGACAGCCCGCCGTTTCTCCGCCGCGTCCTGACGAACCGCATCAACACGCTGCTCGACGCGTCCTACCTCGTGCCGCGCCGCATCGGCAAGGTCTCGCTCCGCATTCCACGCGCGAAGCCCCGCGGCGAGCAGATCTACTACATCGGGGCGACCAATGTCCCGATGGAGCGGCTCGACCCCGCGCTGACGCGGCCGGGACGCATGGGCCGCCACGTCAACTTCCGGACGCCGACCAAGGAAGACCGGAAAGACGTCTTCGACCTCTACCTCGGCAAGGTCGCGCACGATCCCGCGCTCGACGAGCCGAAGCGCCGCGACGAGATCGCCCGGATCACGAACGGCTACTCGCCGGCGATGATCGACCAGGTCTGCTCGATGGCGCTCACGAACGCACAGCACGAGGGCAAGGTCGCGTTCGGCTGGGAGCACCTCGTCCAGTCGATGACGACACTCGAGTCGGGCACGGCGGTCAACGTCTCGTACCCCGGGCACGAGCTTCGCGCGGTCGCGATCCACGAGGCCGGGCACGCGGTCACCGCGCACATCTACCGCCCGGATCTGGAGTCGAGCCGGCTCTCCACCCGCATGCGCGGCGGATCGCTCGGGCATCACCAGACCTTCGAGCGCGAAGAGCGGTTCAGCCGCTGGCAGCACGAGGAGATGGGGACACTGATCCACGTGCTCGGCGCGATGGCGGCCGAGAACGTCTTCTACGGCGAGAACACCGGCGGCGTCGGCGGCGACCTCCAGACGGCGACGGACACTGCCGCGTGGATGGTCGGAACGGCAGGCATGCGTCCGCTACGCCTCGACCTCGAAGGCCAAGTGCCGGAAGGCGAGGACGAAGACGAGTACCGCGAACGGATCATGAAGCGGTTCGAACGGATCGGCCGGACGCTGATGAACCGCACCCGCGGGAGCGCCGATTTCCACGCCGACCCGATCGCGTCGATCCTCCACGACCCGTTCAAGAGCGCCATCGCCGCGCAGATCCTCGGCCAGGCCTACGTGATGGCGATCAACCTGGTCAGAAACAACAAGCCCGCCGTCGACGCGATCGCGACGCGGCTCGCCGAAGAGCGCGAGCTGTTCGGCGACGAGCTCGTCGAGCTCCTCGACCGCCAGCAGCTCGTCAAGCCGGAGCTCGACTACACGAAGGACGAGACATGGCCGAAGATGTAGTGCCCGCCGCCGCTACGCCTGCGGTCATTCCCGCTGCTGGGCGCGCGGAGCGCGCACGAGACACCGGCTTCCACTTCCGCTTCAGCCTCGTCTACGCACTCCTCGCGGCTGTCGCGGCCGCGAGCATCGCCGCACTGGTCGTCGTGCTCACGCGTCCCGACGCCGCCAAGGCGGAGAACTGGTCGAAGTTCAAGCCGACGGGCTCCGCGATCGCGAGGACCCGGCAGATCGCGACCCAGGTCTCCAACGAGTACAAGCTGAAGGCGGGGCGCAAGCTCGCGACCGTCGTGCCCAGTCCGCTGCAAACGACGCGATTCCTGCAGGGCGACTCCGGACCGGTGAGCGTCGAGGTGCCGATCTCCACCCTCGCCGCCCAGCCGGACGTCTCGACCGGCAAGCACGAGGAAGGCGACTTCAAGCTCTACAACGCCTCGACGACGGTCGCCTACCAGATGTGCGGCTTCGGCAGCACTGCACAGAACTGTGCGATCTCCGGCACGGCGACGAACGCGCGTGGGCAGCTCCTCCGCCGCGAGGCGCTCGAGCTCGCGCTCTACACGCTGAAGTACGTCCCGGGCACGAACGCCGTGCTGACGTACCTGCCGCCGCGCGCCGACCAGGCGGCTCCTCCCACCTCCGTGCTCGTCGCGCGGAGCGACGTCAAGGAGATCCTCGACCGGCCGCTCACCCGCACGCTCACCCCGAGATCGATCGCCCTCGGCGAGAAGCCGGCCGACTTCACAGCGGTCGACAGGCTCACCCTGCCGCACCTCTACACCTACGACTACCAGACCCTTCCCGGCGACGGCACGGCGATCCTCGTGCTGACGGCGGCGATCAAGGCGGAGTGACACACGCACAGGTCGTCCGCGCGAAGGCGCGGCTCGACCGGCTCGACTGGTACCCACGTCCGGTCGGCATCCGCCACGTGCGGCTCCTCACGGCGCCGTGGTTCTTCCGGCTGCCCTGGCTCCGCCGCTTCGACGGCTACGCCCTGCACTGGACGATCCTGGTGCGCGACGCGAGCCCGCCCGACGACCTCGTGGTCCACGAGCTCTGCCACGTCTGGCAGATGCAACACCGTCCCATCGCGATGCCGTTGAGCTACCTGCGCCTGGGCTACGAGCGGAACCCCTACGAGCGCGAGGCGAACGCCGCAGTCGAAATGACCCGTTAAAGGCGTCAAGGGCGCCTCTTCGGGTGCCGATGTATCTGCGGAGCGGCTTTGGACGACGTGCGGCACCCATTCTCCGACCGGTCGGGCACGGAGCAGGCGCTCCTGGCCACGCAGGCGCGGCACAGCGCCGTCCTCGACGCGGCGTTCGACGCGATCGTGACGATGAATCACGACGGCCGGATCGTCGACTTCAACGGCGCCGCCGAGCAGACGTTCGGCTATCTCCGCGCCGACGTGGTGGGTCGCCGCGTGTCGGACCTCCTCGTCCCACCCCACCTCCGCGAGGCGCACGAGCGCGGACTGCGGCGGCATCTCGCGACGGGCGACGCGACAATGCTCGGCCATCCTGTTCGACTGAGCGCCCTGCGCGCCGACGGCACCGAGTTCGACGCGGAGCTGACGATCAACCGGATCGATCTGGCCGAAGGACCGCTGTTCACTGCCAGCATCCGCGACATCAGCGAACAGAAGGCGGCCGAGGAGCTCCTTCGCACCGCCGAGCAGCGCTACCGCACGCTCGTCGAACAGTTGCCCCTCGTCGTCTACATCGACGAGGCGGATGCCGACTGCACGAACCTCTACACGAGCCCGCAGACCGAGAAGATGCTCGGCTACTCGCCGCAGGAATGGCAAGACGGCTCGTTCCTCGAACGCGCCCTGCACCCGGACGACCGCGCCCGCGTCATCGAGGAGATGGCCGTCGAGGCGTCGGAGAACGGGAAGGTCAGCAGCGAGTACCGCATCGTGAGCCCGGACGGGCGCGTCGTCTGGGTCCGCGACGAGTCGTCGGCGATCGCCGACGCCGACGGCAACCCGGTTCAGCGCCAGGGCTACATCCTCGACATCACCGCGGAGCGCGAGGCGCGTGACGAGCTCGAGCGCCTCGCGTACACGGATCCGCTCACGGGCCTCTGGAACCGCACCAGGCTCGAGCGCATGGTCGCCGAGCGCGGCGACGAGTCGGTGCCGACGCTCCTCTATCTCGACCTCGACGATTTCAAGACGGTCAACGACAGCCTCGGCCACGCCGCCGGCGACGAGCTGTTGCGCACGATCGCCGGCCGCCTGCGCGAGATCGTGCGTCCGACGGACGTCGTCGCGCGCATCGGCGGCGACGAGTTCGCGCTGCTCGTCGAGGGAGGGGATGCGACGTCGATCGCGGAGCGGATCGTCGCGGCGCTGCGTCAACCGATCGGCGCGGCCGGTCACGAGCTCGTCGTCGGCGCGTCGATCGGGATCGCGACGTCGAGCCCGGCGGAGATCCTGCGCCACGCCGACATGGCGATGTACGACGCGAAGAAGGCGGGCGGGAGCACCTTCCGGTTCTTCGACCCTGCGATGCACGAGGCCGTCGTGAGCAGGCTCGCGCTCCTGCGCGACCTCGCGCGGCCGTCGTTCCTCGACGAGCTCTTCGTCCTCTACCAACCGATCTTCGACATGGCCTCGGGCCGGCTGTCGGGTGTCGAAGCGCTCTGTCGCTGGCGGCACCCGCGCGGAGAGCTGATCTCGCCGCTCGAGTTCCTCGGCCTCGCCGAGGAGAACGGGCGCATCATCGACATCGGGCGCCGCGTGCTCCAGGTCGCGTGCGCGCAGGCGGCGGCGTGGTCGCATCGGTTCGACTCGAGGCTCTCGATCTCGGTCAACGTCGCAGCCCGGCAGCTCGCCGACCCCGGATTCGCCGACGACGTGGCGACGGCGGTCGCCCGCACCACGCTCGATCCGCGTCGGCTCGTGCTCGAGCTCACCGAGACGGCTCTGATGCGGGCGGACGACGTCTCGAACCGCAATCTCGAGCGGCTGCAGCAACTCGGCGCCCACATCGCGATCGACGATTTCGGCACCGGCTACTCGTCGCTCGCGTACCTCGCCCGGCTTCCGATCGACGTGCTGAAGATCGACCGCTCGTTCGTCGAGCATTGTGACCTCCGGGACGGCGGGCTCCGCCTCGTTGAGACGATCATCGCCCTCGGGCACGGCCTCGACCTCAGCGTCGTCGCCGAGGGCGTCGAGCGCGAATCCCAGCTCGAGCAGCTGCGCGCCGTCGGCTGCGATGGTGTCCAGGGCTTCCTGCTCGGCCGTCCGGGCCCACCGGACCACATCGAACAGCTGCTCGCGCTGCGCGCTCACGAACACGCTGTTTGAGCCGAAAACCGACCGTCAAGGTTCGGCGGGGGCCTGCCGATAAAGCCCGCACGATGCGGCTACTACGAAAGGACGGGGTCGGGAGCATGACCGACACGCTGATGGACCAGGCAAGCGAGGCGAAGCGGACCGCCCTCGGCACGCTCCTGATCGAACGCGGGTACATCGACCAGGAACAGCTTGACGAGGCTCTGCGCCGCAGCGCCGAGAACGGTGAGCGGCTGGGCGAGGTCATCGTCAAGCTCGGTTGGGCGAGCGAGGACGATCTGGCCAAGGTGCTCGCAGAGCAGTGGCATCTTCGGTACTTCGAGCGCTCGGCGATCTCATTCGACGGCAAGGCGCTTCGGCGGATGTCGTGGGAGGACGCCTCCCGGCTCGAGGCGCTGCCGATTCAGGAAAACGACGAGGGCGGGGTTGTCGTCGCCGTTGCCGAGCCGACCGATGCGCGCCTCCTGGCGCTTCGCGAGCTGCTCGGTGACCGGATCGACTTCGTCGTCGTCGCGAGAGGTGCGATCGAGACGGGGCTCCGCAGCGAGCTGCTCGCTCGCAACGGAAGCGCTGTCGAGGCTGAACCGGTCGCAGAGACGGAGCCCGAGGTCACCGACGAGAACGTCGAGACCGTGGATGACGGCAGCGGCCAGTTCGCGGCCTATGAAGCGATGGCGACCACGTCGCCGTTCGAGGCCCAGACCACAGTCGAGCCCGTTCCGGCCCCCGCCCCCGTGTGGGAAGGCGAAGGTCCGGAGCCGGGCGCCGACAACTTCGACGAGGTCGCCCGCTCCCTCAGCGACGGCCTCAGCTCGCAGCTCGCGTCGCTCCGGTCGATCGTCGTCGAGGCGGAGACCCGCCGGGACGCAGATCGCGTCGAGATCGAGCGGCTCCAGGCGGAAGTCGCCGACCGTGACGAGACGATCCGGTCGATGCAGCAGCAGCTCCGCGACTTCGCGGACTCGCTCGAGCGGAACTCGTCGGTCTCGGCAGGTTGCTCTTCACGAGCGGGCCGCGGCTCTGCGCCGCGGCCCTCTCGATTCGTTGTGTCCTGCTCAGCCTGCGGTGATCGAGCCGAAGAGGCCGTGCTGTTCGTCGGACGGGCCGGCGAGGAAGTACAGCGAGTTCGTGGGGCCGGCCGCGGAGCCGTTGCCGAACGCGATCGCCCAGAGGCCGTCGATCACGATCGGCGCGCCGTTCGCGTGACGGAGCTGGCCCTTGTACACCCAGGTCGCGGCGCGCTTCGTGTACGCGCTGATCCGGCCGTTGCCGAAGTTCCCGACGAGCAGGTCGTTGCTGAAAACCGAGAAGTCGGCCGGGGCGAGGGCGAGCCCCCACGGCGCGTTCAGCGGTGCGTTCTTCTTGCCGCTGTTCACGACGCGCGCGACGAGCTGGCCGTCGGTCGTGAACTCGTCGACGTACGCCTGCCCCGGCACCGGCACGTCGTCCTTCGCCGCCGCATCCTGCTTGGCGAAGGTCACGAAGATGTCGTTGCCGAGGGCCTGGATGCCGAACGGCGCGAACCCCGTCGGCACCTTGGCGTCCTTGAAGCCGCCGGGCGTCGTGATCAGCTTGAACGACGCGTCGAAGACGTCGACGCGACCGTTGTGGAAGTCGGTCGCGAACAGGCGGTCGTTCGCAACCGCGAGGCCCTTGTAGACCGCACCGCCGGCGGAGCGATCCGCGCCGACGACGGCGGTGGTGCCGTTCACCGTTGGCGACCAGCCGAGCACGGTGCCTGCCTCGGTCGCGAACAGGAAACGGGCGGCGCCGCTCTTGCCGCTGTCGTTCACGACGAAGTCGGTCGCCTTGCCGTTGAAGACGGTGCCCGTCGGCCCGCCGGCCACCGTGACCGTGAGCGGTGCTTTCGCGCCGACGCCGCTGTAGAGCGTCGACGTGTTGGTGCCGTTGTTCGACGCCCACCACGGCGTCGTCGGGCCTGCACTCAGGCCCCAGCCGTTGACGAGCGTGGCGTCGGTGGCGGGAGCCGGTGTGGCGGCACCGTCGGAGACGAGCGCGTGCACCGAAAAGATGTCGTCCGTCGCCTTGGCGCCGGCACTCCCTGCCACGGCCGCGAGGACGGCGGCCGACGCGAGCGCCAGCGCGACCACGAAGTGATTCTTCATGCCAACCCTTCCTTTGTCTCTCTCTTGAAGTTGTCTACGGCGGCAGTACGCGCACGAGAGCCCAGACGGTTTGCATTGCCGTCCCATCCGGCACGACCGCGATGCTGCGCGTGTGCCGACCGTGCTGATCGTCGACGACGATGCGAAGTACCGCCGCGCGCTGACGGCGTTTCTCGACGCCTCGTTCGACCTCGACGTGATCGCGGACACGGGCAGTGCCGAGGAGGCGGTCGCGCTCGCCGGGCATCTCCGTCCCGACGCCGTCGTCGTCGACATCGCGATGCCGGTCGTGAACGGCGTCGAGGTCGCGAAGCGCTTGCGGGCCGTGGTGCCGGAGCTCGCGATCGTACTCGTCACGGGCAACGTGCGCGGCGTCGATCCCGAGCTGGTGCGCGCGCTCGGCAACGCGACGCTCGTCGCGAAGGGCGATCCCCTGCCGGTCGAGAACGCGCTGCGGACGCTCTCGCGCCGCTAAGCGTCGAGTGCGATCGGCGCGTCTTCCAGGCTCTCGACCGCGGCGGCGGCATGCTCGGCCATGGCGACCAGCACGTCGAGCTCCTCGTCGGACGGGCGGCGGCCGCTCCGCGGCTCGCCCACCGAGAAGATGCCGAGCAGCGAGCCGTCGGACCCGTAGAACGGCACGAAGAGCTCGTCCTCCGGATGCCACAGCCACGGGTCGTCGCCCTGTGAGGCGCCGACGACGACGCGGTTCCCTTCCAGCGCCGTCCAGTCGAACTCGCCGGCACGGATGTGGTACGCACCGCGCCGATGGAAGCGCGGGTCGAGGAGCGGCGCCCACTCCTCCCAGCCGTTCACGGTGTTGAGCAGCGCGTCACGTACCGCGTCGCTGCCGTGCACGGTGACGACGTCGAAGACGTCGGTGCCCGGCCGCCGAAGGTTGACGACGACGGTGCCGAGGCCGAGCGACTCGGAGACGGTGCGGGCGATCGCGTCGAGCACGCTCGAGAGCGAGCCGGCGCGGCGGACGAGGCGAGTCACGTCGAGCAGGCCGCGCAGGCTGGCGATCGTCGAGAGGCGCGGCTCGACCGGCGCGCTCCGGGTCGGCGAGCGGTGCACGTGCGTGTCGCTCGCGGTCACGACGTCGACGAGCGCCTCGACCACGGCCGGATCGAATTGCGAGCCGGAGTTGCCGCGCAGCTCTCGCACCGCGTCCTCGAGCGGCAGGCTCGTGCAATACGGCCGGTCGGAGAGCATCGCGTCGAACGCGTCACACGCCGCGACGACGCGCGCGGCCAGCGAGATCTGCGCGCCGGCGAGGCCGTCGGGATACCCGAGGCCGTCCCAGCGCTCGTGGGTCGACCGGACGATCGCGCCGACGGGCTCGAGCGTCGGCACCGAACAGAGCAGGCGCTCGCCGACGATCGTGTGAGTCCTCATCAAGCGCCACTCGTCCTCGTCGAGCGGCCCCGGCTTCCCGAGGACCAGGTCGGGGATCGCGACCTTGCCGATGTCGTGCAGCTCGGCGGCGAGCACCACGAGATCGACTTCGTTGACCGTCATCCCGAGCGCGAGGCCCACCGTGCGGGAGAGCGCCGAGACGGCAGTCGAGTGATGGTGCAGGTCCGGCCGTTGCTCCTGGACGACCGCGAGCAGCAGGTCACGCATCTGGAGGCGCGTCGAGCGGCGGTCGCGATCCTTGCGCTCGTACATTCGCCGGTCGGCGAGCGCGAGCGCCTCGCTCGCCGTCTGCGCCTCGTGCGGCACCAACGCGACGCCGTACGAGCAGCCGACCGTGCCTGCGTCGTGCGCCTCGCCGAGCGCGGCCTCGAGCTGCGGGAGCAGGCCGTCCAGCTCGCGCGGATCGCCTGTAACGAGGGCGCAGAACTCGTCACCGCCGAGGCGGTACGCCGTGCCGCGGTCGCACACCGCGCTCTCGAGACGGCGCGCGAGCTGCGCGAGCAGCCGGTCCCCTTCGAGATGCCCGAACGTGTCGTTGTAGTGCTTGAAGCCGTTGAGGTCGAAGAGCACCAGAGCCACCGGCGTGTCCGGTGAGGCGACCGCGACGGCGCGATCGAGATCCTCGACGAGCAGGCGCCGGTTGCCGAGCTGAGTGAGGTCGTCCGTGAGGGCCTGCACGCGTGTCACCTCGAGCCGGCCCTCGAGGCCGACCGCGTGCGCCATGCG
>JAICUZ010000144.1 GCA_025935595.1 Burkholderiales bacterium | reverse complement strand
TTGCTTGCCGCGATCCTCGTCGACTCGCGGCCGCCGACCTAACCAATCGAGAGCAGCGCCGTCGCATAGCTTGAAATGAAGCTACTTGCGGCGGCGCTGCTGACGTTCTTCGCCGGGCCTGCGGCGACGACGCAGATCGGGAGCCCGACGTTCGGCCTCGCGACCGGCGGCGGCAGCGTCTGGGTCGGCGGGGTCGGGAGCGGCGACCTGATTCGCGTCGATCCGGCGAGCGGCAAGGTGCTCGCGCGCGTCACCGTCGGCGCCCGCGTCTTCAATCTCGCGGCCGCGCCGGGCGTGATCTGGGCGGTCGACAACGCGCTGTCGACCGCGGTGCGCGTCGACGCGAAGACCGGGAAGGTGACCCAGCGCGTGCCGGTCGGCTTCCAGCCCTACGACATCGAGTGGGGGTTCGGCTCGGCGTGGGTGGCGAATGCCGGGGACGGGACGGTGTGGCGGATCACGAACGGGAACGTCGTCAAGAAGATCAAGATCGGCACGGAGCCGAACGGGCTCACCGCCTATCGCGGCGCGGTCTGGGTGAGCGACCACACGCTCGGCAAGGTGGTGCGCATCGACCCGGCGACGAACAAGGTCACCGGCACGGTGCGCCTCGCCGGGGCGGACTGGATCGTCGGCCTCGGTGACAGCATCTACGTCTCGCAGGAGACGAACCGGGTCAGCCGCATCTCGGTACGCACGTTCACGGTGACCGGCGTCGCGAAGGTTGCACGCAACCCGCTCGGCTCGACGTTCGTCGGCAAGCAACTTTGGGTGCCGTGCATCGACGCGAACGAGGTCGACATCGTCGACCCCGCGACCATGCGCGTCGTCGCACGCAAGCCCGTGGCCGGCGGCCCGATCGTCGTCCTCTCGGCGTTCGGCAAGAAGTGGGTCTCGCAGAGCACCGGCACGAAGCTCGTCCGCCTGTAGATTCGGCTTCGTGGAGCTGGCGGAGTACCGGGATCGCTTCCCGATCCTCGAGTCGACGACGTATCTGATCAACCACTCGCTCGGCGCGATGCCCGCCGAGGCCGAGCGGCGCCTCGCGCAATTCGCCGCCGAGTGGCGCACGCGCGGCGCCCGCGCGTGGGGAGAAGGCTGGTGGGACACCTCGTTCCGCGTCGGGGACCTCGTCGGCGGCATCGTCGGCGCCCCGCCGGGCTCGACGGTCATGCACCAGAACGTGACCGTTGCCGAGGCGATCGTCCTCTCGTGCTTCGACCTGAAGCCGCCGCGCAACCGGATCGTGTTCGAGGAAGGGCTGTTCCCGTCGGTGCGTTATGTGCAGCAGGCGTGGTCGCGGTTCGGAGCGGACGTCGTCGTCTGTCCCGACGCCGAGGCGGTCATCGACGCGATCGACGAGCGGACGCTCCTCGTTCCCGTCTCGCACGTGCTCTACAAGTCGGCCGAGATCCAGGATGTCCATGCGATCGCCGCCAAGGCGCACTCCGTCGGCGCGCACGTGTGCCTCGACGCGTACCAGTCCGCCGGCGCGGTGCCCCTCGATGTGACCGCGCTCGGGATCGCGTTCTGCGTCGGCGGCTCGGTGAAGTGGCTGTGCGGCGGCCCGGGTGCGGGCTGGTTGTACGTGCGGCCGGATCTCGCCGAGCAGCTCGAGCCGGCGTTCGCCGGCTGGCAGGCGCATGCGCGTCCCTTTGCGTTCGAGGAGGAGATGGATCCCGCGCCGGGTGCCGGGCGCTTTCTCACCGGCACGCCGGTCGTCGCGGCGAACTACGCCGCGAGCGCCGGGTACGAGATCATCGCCGAGATCGGCGTCGACCGGATCCGCGAGAACTCGATGCGCCAGACGGCGCTGTTGGTCGACCTGGTAGACGACGCAGGCTTCGAGCTCACCTCACCGCGGGACCCCGAGGTGCGCGGCGGCTCGGTCGTCTTCCGCGTCCCGAACTTTCAGGCCGTGCACGCGGAGCTCGCGCGCCGCGACATCATCTGCGACACGCGGCCCGACGCCGGCATCCGCTTCGGCCCGCACTTCTTCACCTCGGACGACGAGATCCGCTTCGCGGTGTCGCAGGTGCAGGAAATCCTCGCCTCGGGCGTGCACCTCGAGCAGGCGCACGCAGCCGCTGGGTACTAGAGCGCAAGACCGAGAGCGAGCAGCACGATCCCGCTGCCGACGAAGACTGCGGTCGCGGTCATCTTCGGGCCGGGCGCGTCCTGCAGCGTCGCCCAGCCCATGCTCGAGGTGATCCACCAGCTCGTGTCGTTCATGCGCCGGCCGCCGAGCGACGCGCCGGGCCCTGCGGCGAGCAACAGATAGAGGCAGCCGAGCAGCATCAGCACGATGCGGAACGTCCACAGCGTGTCGCCGCCGCTGATGAGCGCGCGTGCCTCGGCGATCACGATCGCGATCAGGAGCGCGACCGCGATGCGGCCCGCGAAACGCAGGAGCTCACGGACGATCCACATCAGAGCGCAAACTACAGGTAGCTCTTCAGGCGCTCGACCGTCGCCGGCGCCGTCGGCTCGTCCTCGTGGCGGACGTAGACGTAGGCGGGGTCGCGGATCGTCGCGGCGAGGGTGCGCAGGTCGTCGTCCGAGTACGGCGGCTCGCGCAGGCGGAGGTAGCGGAACGGCTCGGCGTCGTGGTCGTTGACCTGGACGACGCCGTCGACGACACCCCAGGACTCGTCGCGGAAGTCCCACGCGAGGCGGACGTCCTCGGGCACGGAACCGAGGACGAAGGAGAGCGTGCCGTCGTCGCGTGGGCCTTGGTACACGACGCGCACCGGCCCGAGCCGGTCGCCGAGCGCGAGCACGCGCTCGAGGAACGTCGTCACACGGTCGAGGCGCGTCAGCGAGAACTTGACCGAGAACTCGAACCCGTCCGGAACGGCGTCCGCCCAGCGGCGGAACTGGTCGGCGCTCGGAAGGCGATACCCCGTCGAGTTGAGCTCGACCGTGTCGAACCGCTCGGCGTAGAAGCCGAGGAACTCCGCCGGTTGCAGTCCCTCGGGATAGAACCCCGGCCGCCATGACGGGTACGACCAGCCCGACGTTCCGACCTTGATCGCCACGCTCGTATCATCACCGTATGGCCGAGGAAGCGACGCTGAAGGACTCGGGCGCCGGGCTCGTGCCTGACTCGGTCGGCTGGTTCGTCGCAAACGCGCGAGACATGCGGTGGTCGCACAAGCCCGAGCAGGGCGACAGCCTGCCGCTGACAGGTCGCGACGAGTACGAGGCCGAGACGTTCTTCCCGATGCTCGGTCTCGCCATCCGCGTCATGCAGCCGGGCCAGCCCAGCGGCACCTACCACTGGGAGACCGAGCAGGAGGACTTCCTCGTCCTGCAGGGCGAGGGCGTGCTGATCGTCGAGGGCGAGGAGCGTCCGTTGCGCAAGTGGGACTTCGTCCACTGCCCGCCGGGCACGAAGCACGGGTTCGCCGGCGCGGGCGACGGGCCGTTCGTCCTTCTGTGCGCGTCGTCGCGGCAGTTCCAGAAGGACGGGCCGTGGGGCTTCTACTGCGTCGACGAGACGGCCGCGAAGTACAACGCGTCCTCGCCCGAGGACACGCAGGACGGCGGCATCGCCTACGCGCGCTTCTCGGAGACGGTGGAGAGCCGCTACCGCGAGGGCACCTTGCCCGACTAGGAGGTTGGCATCCGGAGGCCGAGCTAGGGTCCCCCGGCCGTGACCGTGACCGAGGTAGTCCCCGACAACATCATCGAGGTCCTCGACCACGGTTTCGTGCGCCTCGATGGGGCGATGGCGGACGACCTGTCCGTCGTGAACGGCGCGCGCGTGTCCTTCGCGCGCCGCAAGACCGAGATGGACGACTCGGACGCCGGTCTCATCCGCTTCCTGATGCGTGACCGGCACGGCTCGCCGTTCGAGCACAACGCCTTCCGCTTCCACATCCGCTGTCCGATCTTCGTGGCGCGGGAGTGGTTCCGGCACCGCATCGGCTCGTTCAACGAATTCAGCATGCGCTATGCCAAGGCGACCGACGACTTCTACGTCCCGGACCCCGACGACGTCCGCACCCAGGTCGGCAAGCCGGGCGCCTACAGCTTCGAGCCGGTCGACGCAGAGCTCGCCGCGGAGACGCGCGAGGAGCTCGAGGCCGTCTACCGCGAGGCCTACGCCGCCTACGCGCGACTGGTCGAGAAGGGCGTCGCCCGCGAGCTCGCCCGCTCGGTCATCCCGGTCGGCGCCTACACCCAGTTCTATTGGACGGTCAACGCCCGGGCCTTGATGAACTTCGTCTCCCTGAGAAACGCCGAGTTCGCCCAGCTCGAGATCCGGCGCTACGCCGAGGCGGTCGAGATCTTCTTCGCCCAGCACATGCCTGTCACGCATGCGGCATTCGTCGCAAACGACCGCACGGCCCCTTAATCGGGGCTGGGGGCGCGCCCTAACATCTTTGTAACAGTCTGTCACTAAGTTCTGGTGTACCCAGTGGGAGGATGGGAATGGAGCATCCGTTCCCGTCGTTGAATGAGGTGACGGCTGACGCGCCAAACCGCGCGCCCGTCTCCACCGAAATGAAGAAGGAGTTCGTTGACTGAGATCAGCATGACCACGGCTGTTGCGGAGGCGCTCGACGCGCTCGTCCACCTGCGCGAGGAGCACGGGGCGCTCACGCCTGCCGACGTTGCCGAGGCCGTCGTCACCCACGACCTCGACGAGAACGAGGCGGAGGCGCTCAACCTCGAGCTGACCGCGCACGACATCGCGCCGGAGCCCGAGGACGAGGACGAGCTCGCACTCGATCTCTCGATCGGCACCAGCCTGTACACCACCGATTCGTTCCAGATGTTCCTCAACGAGGCCGGCCGCTACCCGCTGCTCACCGCCGCGGAAGAGGTCGAGCTGGCGAAGCGCATCGAGAAGGGCGACATGCACGCGAAGGAGCGGATGATCAACTGCAACCTCCGCCTCGTCGTCTCGATCGCGAAGCGCTACCAGACGCAGGGCATCACGCTCGGCGATCTCGTGCAGGAGGGCGTCCTCGGTCTGATCCGCGCAGCGGAGAAGTTCGACTGGCGCAAGGGCTTCAAGTTCTCCACGTACGCGACCTGGTGGATCCGGCAGGCGGTTCAGCGTGGCGTCGCCAACAAGGCGCGCACGATCCGCATCCCGGTTCACGTCGTCGAGCGTGAGCAGAAGGTCGCACGTGCCCGCCGCGAGCTCGTTGCGACGCTCGAGCGCGACCCGACACCCGAGGAGATCTCGAAGCACTCGAAGCTGCCGCTGAACCACGTGCACGAGGTGATGGCGGCCGCCCGCGCGGTCGCGTCGACCGACATGCCTGTGGGCGACGACGGCGATGCGTCGTTCGGCGACCTGATTGCCGGCACCGGCCCCTCGACCGAGGAGGAGGCTTCGGCTTCGCTCCGCGACCTGGCGGTCCGCCAGGCGGTCGCGATGCTGCCCGACCGCGAGCGCGACGTGATCGAGCTCCGGTTCGGTCTCGTCGGTGAAGGCCCGGCGTCGCTCGAGGCGATCGGCAAGCAGCTCGGCCTGACCCGGGAGCGCGTGCGTCAGATCGAGACAGAGGCACTCCGCAAGCTCGCGCAGAACGAAGACCTCGCAGACGCTGCGTAAGTAGAGGCGCTGAGTATCGTCGTGGGCGGTGCACTTCTCCGCCCACGCCGAGCTCTCCCTCTTCTACCTCCTGCTCGCGCTCGGCGCGCTGCTCGTCGCCGCTGCGATGCGGCGCCTGCCGGTGCCGTTGCTGCTCGTCTGCGGCGGCCTGGTCCTCGGCTTCGTGCCGGGCTTGCCGCACGTGGAGCTGCCGCCGGACCTGGTGCTCGTCGCGATCCTGCCGCCGCTGCTCTACTCGGCCGCGTTCTTCACGGGCCTCCGCGACCTCCGCCACAACTTGCGCCCGATCAGCCTGCTGGCGTTCGGGCTCGTGATCGCGACCACGGTCGGCGTCGCGATCGTCGCGCATGCGGTGATCGACCACCTGAGCTGGGCGGGCGCGTTCACGCTCGGCGCGATCGTGTCGCCCACCGACGCGCTCGCCGCGACCGAAGTCGCCCGTCGGCTCAACTTGCCGCGTCGCGTCGTCTCGATCCTCGAGGGTGAGAGCCTCATCAACGACGGGCTGGCGCTCGTCCTCTACAAGTACGCGGTCGCCGCGGCGGTTGCCGGCACGTTCTCGCTCTGGAATGCCTCGTGGCATCTCGTGCTGAACGTGTTCGGTGGGATCGCCGTGGGCCTCGGGGTCGCGTTCGTCGTGCGGCAGGTGCGAAAGCGCGTCGACGACTCGCCGACCGAGGTCGCGATCGCCCTCCTCTCCGGCTATCTCGCGTACCTGCCCGCGTCCGCGATCGGGGTCTCCGGAGTGCTCGCAGCGGTGACCATCGGCGTCTACATGGGCTGGTACACGCCCGAGCTCACGACGGTGCAGACGCGGCTGTCCGGGAACGCGTTCTGGGAGATCCTCGTGTTCCTCGTCAACGCGTTGCTGTTCGCGCTCGTCGGTCTCCAGCTGCACGCGATCGCGTCGAGGCTTGCGATCACGTCGACGCTCATCGGCGAGGCGATCACGGTTGTCGCCGCGGTCGTTCTGATCCGGATGATCTGGGTGCCGATCTTCACGTACGTGCCGCGCCTCCTCTTCCGGGGTGTGCGGGAGCGCGATCCGTATCCGCCCTGGCAGGCGCCCGTCGTGATCGCGTGGGCGGGCGTCCGTGGGGCCGTATCGCTTGCCGCTGCGCTCGCGCTTCCCGTCGATGTGCCCCAACGCGATCTGATCGTCTTCGTCACGTTCGTCGTCATCCTCGCGTCGCTGATCGGGCCGATCGTGACGATGCCGGCGCTCGTGCGGCTGATCGGGATCGAGGACGACGGCGGGGCCGACCGCGAGGACGCCAAGGCGCGCATCCGGGCCGCCGAGGCGGCGCTCGCGCGGATCGAGGAGATCGCCGACGAGGGCTGGGCGAACGACGATTCGCT
>JAICUZ010000131.1 GCA_025935595.1 Burkholderiales bacterium | reverse complement strand
GCGAGCTCGCCACCGTCCTCGCGGAGCTCCGGCGGGATCCAGTCGTAACCGAGGAAGCGGTAGACGTCCTCCTCGCGCGCGAAGCGATGCTCCTCGCCGCTCTCGACGTCCGTCACCGAGTACTCGGAGACCGAGAGACCGCGCCGAACCGCATCCTCGCGCAGCGCGACGTTGTGGTTCTTCGAGCCGGTGAAGTGCTGCAGCAGGTTGCCGTAGCTCTCAGGCGGGACGACGCGCAGGTCGAAGCGGTAGCCCTCGTGCGAGACGACCGTCGCCTTCGTCGATCCCTTCGCGGCGACGTCGACGACGAACGGCAGCGTGCAGAAGTGGTCGACCAGCGCCTGCGGGTCGGTCGCCGTCGCGATGATGTCGAGGTCGCGCACCGTCTCGCGCATCCGCCGGGCCGAGCCGGCGAGCGAGACCTCGACCGACGCGGGATGATCCCGCAACTCGTCGACGACCGCCCGCAACTTCGGCAGCGTCGTCCCGAGCAGCGACCGGCGCGGGCCTTGCGCAGCCTGCGGCTTCGCGAGCGCGACCGCGATCTTTTCCTCGGTGCCTGCGCCGATCCCCGCGTGGCCGCGGAGCTGCTGTCCCTCGGCGGCCGCCTTCAACCCGTCGACCGTCGTGATCCCAAGCTCCTTCCAGATGCGCCGCGCCGTCTTCGGGCCGAGCCCGGGTAGCCGCATGAACGTCGCCACCTCGGCCGGCACCTCCGCCTTCCGCTTCGTCAGGGCGTGGATCTCGCCATCGTCGACGACCTCAACGATCTTCGCCTCGATCGTCTTGCCGATCCCCTGCAGCAGCTTCGCCTTGCCGTCGAGTGCGAGTTGCGCAACCGAGGACGGCGTTTCGCGAATCCGGGCCGACGCCTTGCGGTAGGCGCCGATGCGGAACGAGTCAGCGCCTTCGAGCTCCATCAGGTCGGCGAGCAGGTCGAACTGCTCCGCGAGCACGTCGTTCCGCGGCAAGGCGCTCATCCCGGCGATCATAGGCGGCATGCGCGAGGTGACCGACGCGACGTTCGCCGACGAGGTGCTGGCCGCGGAGCAGCCTGTCGTCGTCGACTTCTGGGCGCCGTGGTGCGGCCCGTGCAAGGCGATCGAGCCGGCGCTCGAGCAGCTGCCGCTCGACGTGGTCAAGCTGGACATCGACGCGAACCCGTCGACGGCGGCGCGCTACGGCGTGCTCTCCCTGCCGACGGTGATCCTGTTCGCGGGCGGCGAGCCGCGCGAGACGGTGCACGGCGCCCGGCCGAAGAAGCATTTCGAGAAGGTCTTCGCGAGCTACCTGCGGTAGTGCTCCCAGCCGGCGAGCTCGTAGGGCTCGCCGTGGAGCAGCACCTCGACGCCCGCCCCCACTTCGACGCGGCCGACCGCCGTGAATCGGCCGGCTTCGGAAACCGCGGCGAGCAGCTCGAAGTCCTCGCCGAAGCCGAGGTCGTCCACGGTCGCCCCTTCGGCGAGCGGGACGCGCTCGAGCTCGACGACGCACCGGACGCCGGACCGGCGCGCGATGTGGCCCACGTCGACCGCGAGGCCGTCGGAGATGTCCATCAATGCATGCGCCGTGCGCGCGAGCTCGCGTCCCTCGGCAACGCGAAGCGGCGGCCGAAGGTAGCGCCCGTCGCGGAACGCCGCGCCCGCGCCGCCGAGCGGGCCGCTGACGACGAGCGTGTCGCCGGGCTGCGCGCCGTCGCGACCGGGGACGCGCTCGCTCCGGCCGAGCGCCGTGACGCTGATGCACACGACCGGAGCCGCCGTCGTGTCGCCGCCGCGGACGGGAACCCCCGCCTCGGCGATCCCGTCGTAGAGCGCGAGCACGTCGTCGAGCTCGGTCTCTCCCGGCAACGCGAGGCTCACGAGCATCGCCTCCGGCAGCGCACCCGAGGCCGCGAGGTCGCTGACGTTCACGGCGGCCGCCCGGAAGCCGAGCTCGCGCCAGGACAGCCGGTCGAGCAGGAAGTGCACGCCTTCGACGAGCGCGTCCTGCGTCACGACGAGCCCGCCGATCACCGTCGCGTCGTGCTCGACGCCGAGGATCAGCCCGCGCCGCTCGAGCTCGGCGAGAAGCGCGAGCTCACCGGTCTCCGAGAGCGTCGTCAACGGCCCTCCTCAAGGCCGGGTCGGTTGCCGCGCGGATGACGGCGACGCCCGCTGCGCCCGATTCGATGCAGGCCGCGGCGTTGGAGGCGTCGACGCCGCCGATCGCCACGACGGGCACGTCGACGGCGGCACAGATGCGGCGAAGCCCTTCGAGCCCGATCGGCGGAGCCGCGTCGGCCTTCGACGGCGTCGCCCACACCGGACCGGCACCGAGATAGTCCGCCTCGGCGGTGAGCGCCTCCTCGACGGTCGCCACCGAGCGGCCGACCCAGAGGCCGTGCGCCCGTGCACGCTCCGCCCCTTCGTCGGCCTGGCCGAGGTGCACACCGTCGGCGTCGAGCCTGATCGCAGCTTCGACGTCGTCGTTGACGACGAACGTCACGCCGAGCCCCGTGAAACCGTGCCCACGGTCGATCACGACTGCTGTCGGTTCCTTCACGCGCAACTGCACGACTGTCGCACCGGCCGCGACCGCGCGGTACGCCGCCTCGATGTGGTCGACGATCGCGTGCACCCTCACGTGACGCGCGCCCTTCCGTCGAGCGACTCCGGATCGAGCGCCGCCAGGGCGTCGTACAAAGCGACATGGAACGAGCCCGGGCCGTTCGCGTCGCGCGCGGCGTCCTCGCCGGCGACGCCGAATGCGACGAGGGCCGCAACTGCGGCGTCGAACGGCTCGTCGACGGCGAGGAAGCAGCCGGTGAGGGCACTCGACATGCAGCCTGTCCCGGTGACGCTCGCGAGTAGCGGATGGCCGTTCGCAATCGCCGCGACACGGGTTCCGTCCGAGACGTGATCGACAGGCCCGGTGACCGACGCGACGACGCCCAGCGTGGACGCCGCGGCGCGCGCGATCGCAGCGGCATCGTCACCGGTCGCGATCGACTCGACCCCGCGCACCTCGGCCTCGACGCCGACCAGCGTCGCCACCTCACCCGCGTTGCCGCGCAGCACCGCCACGTCCACCACGTCGAGGATGCGCCTCGCGGTGTCGGTGCGGAACGACGTCGCGCCGACGCCGACCGGGTCGAGAACGACCGGCACGCCCGCCTCGTTCGCCGACGCTCCCGCGATCAGCATCGCCTCGACCCAATGCGGTGAGAGCGTCCCGATGTTCAGGACGAGCGCACCCGCGAGGCGCACCATCTCGGCGACCTCCTCTCGGGCATGCGCCATCACGGGCAGCGCGCCCAGCGCGAGCGTGGCATTCGCCGTCTCGTTCATGACGACGTAGTTGGTGATCTGGTGGACGAGCGGCTTGCGCTCGCGCATGAGGCGCAAGGAGGCTCCCGGATTCACGTTCTTCCTTTCACGTCGAGGATGTCGACGGGACCGTCGCCTCCGCCGAGCTCGGGCAAACCATGGCGCACCGCGTCGGCGGCGGCGCGGGCCGCGCCGCGGGCCGCGTCGACGAGCGGCAGGCCGCGCGCGAGCAGTGCGGCGAGCGTGGCCGAGTGCGTGCAGCCCGCGCCGTGGGTCGCGCGGACGTCGAGCCGCTCGACGGGAATCTCGAAGTGGTCGCGGCCGTCGAAGAGATGGTCGACCGCGTCATCCCCGTGCCCGCCGGTGACGATCGCCGCGCGCGTCCCGAGCCCGACGAGCCGTGCTGCGAGCTCGCCCCGCGTGCCGTCGCCGACGAGTCTGCGCGCCTCCATCAGGTTGGGCGTCACGACGGTGGCGAGCGGAAAGAGCCGCGTCACGAGCGCACCGACCGCGTCGTCCTGCAGCAGCTGCGCGCCCGACGACGCGATCATCACCGGGTCGACGACGACCGGCACCGGGTGGTCGGCGAGAAACGCCGCCACCGCCTCGATGACCGCGCGCGAGAACAGCATCCCCGTCTTCGCAGCGTCGACGCCGATGTCGGAGAACACCGCTTCGAGCTGCGCGGCGATGAACCCGGCAGGCAACTCGTGGACGGCGGTCACGCCGACGGTGTTCTGCGCCGTCAGGGCGACAATCGCGGACATCCCGTGCGCCCCCGCGGCAGCGAAGGCCTTCAGGTCGGCCTGGATGCCGGCACCACCCCCGCTGTCGGAGCCTGCGATCGTCAACGCCCTTGCGGTCATGCACTCCCTTCGCCGGTACGAGCCGGATCAGGTTCGACGGGTGTGATCTCAGCCCCGGACGGGGCACCCCGGTAGGTCGAAGTTAGCATCGGTCGCATGTCGGTGGACGTGCTCCGGTGGGAGGGCCTTCTGGAGGGAGAGGAACTTGCGCACCTCGCTCTCGAGCCGGCGCGGGACGCGCACTACACAGCTCTGCCCGAGGGGCTCGAAGCCGCGGTCGGGGTCGACCGGCTCTACACGCACCAGCGTGCGGTCTGGGACGCAGCTGCACGGGGTGAGCACGTGCTCGTCTCGACCGGCACCGCGTCGGGAAAGACGCTCGCCTTCAACCTGCCCGTGCTCGACGCGATCGCGCGGGACCCCAAGGTGCGGGCGCTGTACCTCTATCCGACGAAGGCGCTCGCCCAGGATCAGTTTCGGACCCTCTCCGGGTACGCCGTGCCGCGGCTGCGGCCGGCGATCTACGACGGCGACACGCCGGCCGAGCAGCGACGCCAGGTTCGTGCGTGGGCGAACGTGATCCTGACGAACCCCGACATGGTCCACGTCGGCGTACTCCCGAACCACGATCGCTGGGGCGACGTGCTCGCGAACCTTCGCTATGTCGTCGTCGACGAAGCCCACGTGTACCGCGGCGTGTTCGGCTCGCACGTCGCGAACGTCCTCCGCCGCCTGAAGCGCCTCGCGCGCATCTACGGCTCCGACCCGCAGTTCCTGCTCGCCTCGGCGACGGTCTCCAACCCCGGCGAGCTCGGGGCTGCGCTGCTCGACGAACGGGTCACGGTCGTCGGCGAGGACGGCGCGTCGAGAACGGAACGGACGATCGTCCTCTGGAACCCGGCGCTGCAGGATGCGGAGCTCGGGCTGCGCAACTCGTCGCTCGCGGAGGCAGCAAAGCTCCAGGCGACGTTCGTCGAGCGAGGGCTACGCACGCTCACGTTCGCGAAGAGCCGCAAGGCCGCAGAGCTCATCCACCGCTTCACCGCCGAGCGGCTCGGCGACGACGCCCACCTGTCGCCGTACCGTGCGGGCTACACCGCGCACGAGCGGCGGACGATCGAGCGTCGGCTGATGGACGGCGACCTCCTCGGCGTGTCGGCGACGAACGCACTGGAGCTCGGAATCGACGTCGGACTACTCGACGCAGTGATCAGCGTCGGCTTCCCGGGCACGGTCGCATCGCTCCGCCAGCAGTGGGGGCGCGCCGGACGCCGCGGCAGCGGCGTCGCGGTGCTGATCGCGAGCGAGGACGGGCTCGATCAGTTCTTCATGCGCGAGCCGGACAAGCTGCTCGGCAGACGCGTGGAGGCTGCCATCCTCGACCATGCGAACCCGCGCGTGCTGGCCGGGCACGTCCGTGCGGCGGCGTACGAGGCGCCGCTCGGCGACGGCGACCCGCCCGAGTACCTCGCAGCGGCACGCGAAGATCCAGAGCTGAAGGAGACGCCGGCCGGCTTCGTCTGGGCCGGCCGCGAGCACCCGGCTGCGCGGATTCCGCTCCGCGCGACCGAGCCCGACGCGTTCACGATCGTCGACGGCACGAGCGGCGACGTGCTCGGGCTCGTGGAACGCTCGCGCGCGTATACGACCGTCCACGAAGGCGCGGTGTACCTCCACCGCGGCGAGTCGTACCTCGTACGCGAGCTCGACCTGACGGCGCGGCACGCGGTCGTCGAGCCGTTCTCGGGGAACTGGTACACCCAGGCGAAGGAAGAGACGATGACGTCGATCGTCGAGCCGCGACGGGTCGAGTGGCGACTCGGGATGGAGCTGGCGTTCGGCGAGATCGAGGTCACCGAGCAGGTGGTCGCCTACGAGCGGCGGACCGTGAGCGGGCAGGATCGCATCGAGCTCGTGCCACTTGCCCTGCCGCAGACGACGTTCGCGACCGAGGCGATCTGGTACCTCCCCGAGGCCCACCAGCTCGAGGGCCTCGAGGAGATGCCGCGCCTGCTCGGGACGCTGCACGCGGCCGAGCACGCGATGATCTCGCTCCTGCCGCTGTGGGCGATGTGCGACCGCTGGGACATCGGCGGTCTCTCGACCAACATCCATCCGCAAACCGGGCGCCCGACGGTGTTCATCTACGACGGCCACGCCGGCGGCGTCGGGCTCACCGAGCGCGGCTTCGAGCAGTTCGAGGGCTGGGTGCGCGACACGGCCGAGCTGCTCGCGGGCTGCCCCTGCAGCGACGGCTGTCCCTCCTGCGTCCAGAGCCCGAAGTGCGGGAACCTGAACGACATGCTCGACAAGGCGGGCGCGCTGACGTTTCTGCGGCGGGCTGTCGATTTCGGTCGCGCTCGTTCGTCGTAGGGACGACAGCAACGAAGGAGGCACCGTGAAGTACGCAGTCCTGATCTACAGCTCGAACGAAGGTTCGGCCGATCCGGCCGACCGCGCGGTGTACATGGAGCTCTCGGAGCGCGAGACCACGATCGGCGGCGCACAGCTCCAGCCCATCGCCACCGCGACCACGGTCCGCGTCCGCGACGGCGAGGCACTCACGACCGACGGGCCGTTCGCCGAGACGAAGGAGGCCTTCGGCGGCTTCTACCTGATCGACGTCGCGAACCTCGACGATGCGCTCGAGTTCGCGGCGACGATTCCCGCTGCACGGAACGGCGGCGCTGTCGAAGTCCGGCCCCTGGTGACCGGCTGACCGAGGACGTCTTCCGGAGCGAGTGGGGCCGCGTCGTCGCGAACCTGGTCGGCTTTCTCGGCGACTTCGACCTCGCCGAGGAGGCCGCCCAGGAGGCGTTCGCGATCGCCGCCGAGCGCTGGCCGCGCGAAGGGACGCCCGCGAGCCCGGGTGCGTGGCTGACGGCAACGGCGCGGAACCGCGCGATCGACCGCATCCGGCGCGAGCGCACGTTCGCGCGGAAGGCGCACCTGATCGCCGCTCCCGAAGCGACGGAGGACGAGGTGGACGAGACGCCCTTCCGGGACGAGCGCCTGGAGCTCATCTTCACCTGCTGTCACCCGGCCCTCGCGACGGAGGCGCAGGTCGCGCTCACACTGCGCACGCTCGGCGGCCTGACCACCGGCGAGATCGCCCGCGCCTTCCT
>JAICUZ010000158.1 GCA_025935595.1 Burkholderiales bacterium | reverse complement strand
GACCAGCTGGTCGCCGAGCACGGCTTCTCTGCCCTCGTCACCGTCGAGACGGACGGCAGGCGAAGCTCGCTGCTCTACGACGGCGGGCTCACACCGGCTGCACTGGGCCGGAACCTGGACATCCTCCAGGTGCCGGTGCAGGAGCTGCGTGCACTCGTCGTCTCGCACGGGCACGCTGACCACCACGGCGGTCTCGAAGCGCTGTTCACGCGCCACGGCCGACGGGGCCTGCCGCTGCTGATCCACCCGGAAGCATGGAGGGAGCGCAAGGTCGTCTTCCCGACCGGGAATGAGCTTCGTTTGCCGCCGCCGAGCCGGCACGACCTCGAGGCCGAAGGCGTCGAGGTGATCGAGGAGCGCGGGCAGACCCTGCTCCTCGACTCCACGGTTCTCGTCTCCGGCCAGGTGGAGCGCACGAGCTCGTTCGAGCAGGGGTTCGCGATCCACCATGCGCACGCAGGCCACGGGTGGGAACCTGACCCGATGATCTGGGACGACCAGAACCTGATCGTGAACGTCCAAGGCAAGGGACTCGTCATCGTCTCGGGCTGCTCGCACGCCGGTGCCGTGAATGTCTTGCGCAACGCGCAGCGGTTGACAGGGGAAACACGCGTCGCCGGGTTCGTCGGCGGCCTCCACCTCACCGGCGGGCTGTTCGAGCCGATCATCGGGCCGACGGTCGACGCATTCGTCGCTGCGGGCATCGAGCGCCTTCTGCCGGCGCACTGCACCGGCTGGAAGGCGGTGCACGAGTTCGCGCGGGCGCTGCCCGATGCGTTCGTGCAGCCCGCAGTCGGGACGACGGTCAGCTTCTAGTTGTCGGGCTACTCAGCGGTTCTGCAGCGTGTCGAGCCCGATCGCGAGCGCGATCGCGAGCCGCCGGTCGAGCTTCTTGTCCGGGTCGCCGGACAGGTCGAGCACGTAGCGGTCGCGCAGCTGGAACTTCCGGTCGATCTTCCCGATCACCTGCTCGCCGCTCAGGAGATCGAAGTTGTAGGGGATCGGGATCAGGCCGCCGACGTCGGGCACGAAGTCGATCCCGCGCCGGAGGATCCCCATCACTTGCGACCGCTCACGCGCCACGGCGACTTCCTCGCCGGCCGCGTTCAGCACGTTCCACGTCGTGCGTAGCAGCGACTTCCCGAACACGTGGTGCAGGAGCCCGATCTTGCCCTCCTGCGCGTCGACCACGTCGTAGCGAGAGCTGCCGGTGTCGAGCCACGTCTGCGCCTGGATGTGGAAGAGCTCCTGCGTCTCGCCCTCGTCGGCGCAGAACCGGATGTGCTCCTTGATCTTGAGCTTCTTCTGGCGCACGTATGCGATCGGGGGGCCGGCCGGCGTGTCACCGACCGCGAGCGGGGTCACGCGATAGAGGTTCGCGATCGGGCGGACCAGCTGGTCGACGAGATACCGGTCGTAGTCGAACGGCCCCACTATCGCTTCGCCTCCCGCCGAATGCGCATGCCGAGCAGCTCCGGCTCGCGGAGCTTCGCACCGCACTCCTCGCAGTCGACGGCGAACGTCGACATGAACGGCGCTTCACACTCCGGGCAGCGGCGGAGGATCCGCCCGCCGCACGAGCACGTCTCGGGAACCTCGTCCTCGAAGTCCTCGAACCAACGGCGGGCGGCGCCGCAGTCGAGGCAGAACGCCGTCCAGTGCCCGAGCACGTTGCGGCGCTCCTCGCGGAGCCAGTCGGCTGCCTTCCCCATGCCGGTTCCACCGTATCGAGAACCGAACGGGCGGTCAGGCCCCGTGGTTAGCATTCACGCAGCTCTTTCCCTACGAAACTCGAGGACGGTGCAGTGGCGATCGCGCGCGTGGCGGAGCCGAGCGGCTCGCTCCAGGAGGTGCGTGAGTGGGGTCTCGACCGCGAGGACCTGCTCCAGATCTACCGCAACATGCTCATCACCCGCGGCGTCGAGGAACGCGGGCACATCCTGTATCGCCAGGGGAAGATCCCCGGCTCGTTCTACACCGGCCGCGGGAACGAGGCATCGTCGGTCGGCGTCGCGATGGCAATGGGCGCCGACGACGTCGGCACGCCGCTCCACCGCGACATGGGCGTCCACATCACGCGCGGCGTCGAGCCGTGGCGGATCTTCGCGCAGTACATGGGCCGCGCCGACGGCCCGACGCACGGCAGGGACGGCAACGTCCACATGGCCGACTCGCGCCTCGGGCTGCTCGCGATGGTCAGCCACCTGCCGGCGATGCTGCCGGTCGCGGTCGGTTGCGCGCTCGCCTTCCGCATCCGCGAGGAGCAGCGCGTCGCAGTCGCCTGGTACGGCGAGGGTGCGTCCGCGCGCGGCGACACGCACGAGGGCATGAACTTCGCGGGCGTCCGGCGGCTGCCGGTCGTGTTCATCTGCGACAACAACCAGTGGGCGTACTCGACGCCGACGCACCTCGAGTACGCCGTGGAGCACCTCGCCGACCGCGCGAACGCCTACGGCTTCGACGGCGTCGTCGTCGACGGCACCGACGTGCTCGCGGTCTACCGCGAGGCGAAGCGCGCGATCGACAAGGCGCGCGGCGGCGGCGGGCCGACGCTGATCGAGTGCCAGACGCTCCGCATGGAAGGCCACGCGGTGCACGACGACGCGTTCTATGTCCCGAAGGAGTTGTTCGAGCGCTGGGCGGAGCGCGATCCGATCGAGCGCTTCCGCACCTGGCTCCGCTCGAACGCCGACCTGTCGGACGACGAGGAGGAGCAGATCGGCGCGTATGTGAAGAAGCTCCTGAACGACGCGCTGCAGAAGGCGGAAGAATCGCCCCAGCCGGATCCGGCGACGCTGCTCGACGGCGTGTACGCGACCCCGGAAGACCTCGACACGCCCCACCACAAGTAATGAGTGAGAAGACCTATCTCCAAGCGATCAGCGACGGTCTCCGGACGGAGATGCGCCGCGACAACCGCGTGTTCGTGCTCGGCGAGGACGTCGGCGTCTACGGCGGCGCCTTCAAGGTGACGCTCGGGTTCCAGGAGGAGTTCGGCTCGTGGCGCGTGATCGACACGCCGCTCTCCGAGACCGCGATCGTCGCCGGCGCGACCGGCGCGGCGATGATGGGACTGCGACCTGTCGCCGAGATGCAGTTCGCCGACTTCGTCTCGTGCGCGTGGGACCACCTGGTCACCGTCGCGGCGAAGCAGCGCTGGCGCGCCGGCACCCCGGTGCCGATCGTGCTGCGCCTCCCGTCCGGCGGCGGCTTCTCGGGCGGGCCCTTCCACTCGCAGAACCCGGAGTCGTCGTTCGCGCACATCCCCGGTCTCAAGTGTGTGTGCCCCGCGACGCCGGAGGACGCGAAGGGACTGATGATCAGCGCGATCGAGGATCCGAACCCGGTCCTGTTCTTCGAGCACAAGCACCTGTATCGCCGCATCAAGGGCGAGGTGCCGGACGAGCGGTACACGACGCCGATCGGCAAGGCGCGCATCCACGCCGAAGGCGACGACGTGACCGTGATCACCTGGGGCGCGATGGTCTACACCGCCGAAGAGGCGGCGAAGATGGTCGACGCGTCGGTCGAGATTGTCGATCTGCGCACGGTGATGCCGTGGGACAAGCAGGCGGTTCTCGATTCGGTGCGAAAGACGTCGAAGGTGCTCGTGCTGCATGAGGACACCCGCACCGGCGGCTTCGGCGGCGAGATCGCAGCCACGATCGCCGAGGAGGCGTTCGAGGATCTCGACGCACCGGTGAAGCGCGTCACCGCACCCGACTCGCCCGTCCCGTTCTCGCCCGTGCTCGAGAAGGCATTCATCCCGCAGCCAGACGGCGTCGCCAAAGCCTTGAAGGAGTTGATCTCGTACTGATGGCTACGAACACCGCAGTCGACGTCGTCATGCCCCAGATGGGCGTCTCCGTCTCCGAGGGGACGATCACGAAGTGGTCGAAGAACGTCGGCGACACGATCGAGGCCGACGAGACGCTGCTCGAGATCTCGACCGACAAGGTCGACACCGAGGTGCCGTCGCCCGCGTCCGGCGTGGTCTCGGAGATCCTCGTCCAGGAGGGCGAGACGGTCGAGGTCGGCACGGTGCTCGCACGGATCGGCGGCGAGCCTGCCGCAGCAGCGCCGACGGCACCGCCTGAGCCCGCTACTCAGCCCGCGGCCGAGGCGACTGCGGCCGCAGCAACGGAAGGTCGGGCCGCGCCGCCCGAGCCGGAGCCCGAGCCGGTCGCGAAACCGGCGGAGCCGGTCGCACCCGGCAACGGCAAGGCGTTCGTCTCGCCGGTGGTCGCGCGCATCGCAGCCGAGCACGGGATCGACCCGTCGCAGGTCTCCGGTACCGGCACGGGTGGTCGCGTGACGAAGAAGGACATCCAGGGATTCATCGAGAGCGGCGCACAGGCCCCGCAGGCGCCGGCGCCCGAGCCTCCGTCGCAGCCTGCGCCCGTCCAGGCGCCGCCGCCCGCTCCTGCACCGGCGGCTGCTCCTGCACCGCCCGCAGCGAAGCCCGCCGCGGCGCCGATCCCCGCCACGGTGGGAAGCGCGCAGGCCGGCGAGTCGCTCGAGCCCATGTCGGCGATGCGGCGCGGGATCGCCGAGCACATGCGCCGCTCGCTCGACACATCCGCGCACGTCACGTCGGCGATCGAGGTCGACATGACGAGGGTCGTGCAGATCCGCGAGAAGCTGAAGAAGGAGTACCAGGCGGCATACGGCGTCAACCCGACGTACCTCGCGTTCATCGCACGCGCGACCGTCGAGACACTCCGCGACTACCCGTGGGTGAACGGCGAGCTGCGCGGCGACCAGATCGTCACGCGCAACTACGTCAACCTCGGCTTCGCGGTCGAGCTCGCCGACGGCAAGGGCCTCATCGTCCCGAACCTGAAGAACGCGGAGACGCTCAACCTGCTCGGGATGGCAAAGGGGATCGCCGACGTCGCGCGTCGCGCGCGTGACAAGCAGCTCACCCCCGACGACGTCGCCGGCGGCTCGTTCACGATCACCAACCCCGGCGGGTACGGCACCTTCCACGGCACGCCGGTGATCAGCCAGCCGCAGGCCGGCATCCTCGGCACGTACGCGATCGTGAAGCGGCCGTGGGTGATCACCGACGAGAACGGCGCGGATGCGATCGCGATCCGGTCGATGATGAACCTGACGCTGACGTACGACCATCGCCTGGTCGACGGCGCGTACGCGGGCCGCTTTCTCCGCGACCTGCGCGAGCGGCTGCAGGGCTGGGGCGAGACGGACTATTAGCCGTGCCGAGCCGGCGGATCGTGCCGATGCTGTCCTACGAGGACGCCGGGGCGGCGATCGACTGGCTCTGCGCGGCGTTCGGCTTCGTCGAGGATCGAGACGTGCGCCACACCGAGCCGTCTGGGGTCGTGACGCACGCCGAGCTCGAGCGCGACGGCGCACGGGTGATGCTCGCGACACCGAACGCCGACTACCGCTCACCGCGTCACCATCGCGAGACGTGCAAGGACGCGGCGCGGTGGTTGGACAACCCCTGGGTGATCGACGGGGTCTTCGTCGAAGTGGACGACGTGGACTCGCATTACGGGTCCGCCGTCGCAGCGGGCGCGACGATCCTGCGGGAGCCGAACGAGCCCGGCGTCGGCTTCCGGATCTACACGGCCGAGGATCCGGAAGGCCATCGCTGGATGTTCGGGCAGAGCTCAGGCGAGGGCTAGGCTGGCCCGCGTGGAGGTCATCGATCTCGGCATCGTCGAGTACCGCGAGGCGTGGGACCTGCAGCGTTCGATCGCTGCGGACGTCGCGGCCGGCTCACGCCCCGACACGGTCCTCTTCCTGGAGCACCCGCCCACGATCACGCTCGGCCGCCGCTCCGAGCCGGGCGAGGTCCATCTGCCCGACGAGGTCGACGTCGCGATCGTCGAGGTCGACCGCGGCGGCAAGTCGACCTACCACGCGCCCGGGCAGCTCGTCTGTTACCCCATCCTCGACCTCACGCGCCACGGCCAGGACGTACGGCGCTATTGCCGCGACCTGGAGACCGCACTCGCAAAGACGCTGGCCGCGTTCTCGCTCGAGGGCACGACCTTCGACGGTCTCACAGGTGTGTGGCTGGACCGGCCGCCCCGGAAGATCGCGTCGCTCGGGATCCACATCCACAAGTGGGTCACGACCCACGGGTACGCACTGAACGTCGACCTCGACCCGGCGCCGTTCACGCAGTGGATCACCGCGTGCGGGCTCGACGGGTACGCGTTCACGACGATGGCGAAGGAGCTCGAACGGCCTGTGACGGTCGACGAGGTCCGCCCGGCCGCGACGCAGGCGCTCGCAGACGTGCTCGGCGTCACCGCCGCCGTCTGAGCCGTCGCTCGTTCGAGGGATAGCGCCGTCCGCCCCGAAGTCGACCCTTCGTAGATGGAGACGACGCTGCG
>JAICUZ010000286.1 GCA_025935595.1 Burkholderiales bacterium | reverse complement strand
TGCGTCGACCCCCAGCTGGCGCGGATCAGCGCCGCGACGTGCTCCGGCGTATCGAACGGCTGGGGCCTGCCCGCGCCGCAAGCTGTCGCTCCCGCGAGGGCGAGCACCACGAGTGCAGGCTTGAGCGCATTCACGGCCTTGCCGGGATGTTCTATCCCTCTCAGGCGCCCGGGAGATGACGATCTCCGATCAGTCGGCAGATCACAGGGTAGGATGTGGGCAGCTTGAGCGAGTAACGGTTGCGCGCTGTGCGCCTCCTTTTGCCCGTTCTGTAGGTGGCGAGAGGAGGTGTGTGTTTATGGCAACTGGAACCGTGAAGTGGTTCAACGGTGACAAGGGGTATGGGTTCATCACGCCGGCCGACGGCGGGAAGGACCTGTTTGTCCACTTCTCCGCGATTCAGGGCGACGGCTACAAGTCGCTCAACGAGGGTGCGGAGGTCGAGTATGAGCCCCAGCAGGGCGAGAAAGGCCCGCAGGCGGCGAATGTGGTCGTACGCGGGTAGTCGTCCGAGCGGGTTCGGCGGCGGGGAACCCGCCCCGCCGCCCACGACGGAAAGGAGCGTCCTTGGCGAAACGAAGTCCGCAAACCATTCAGAAGCGCGAGCGTGAACAGGCCAAGCGCGAAAAGCGCGAGCGGAAGCTGGAGAAGAAAGCCGCTGCAGCGGAGGAGAAGGCGCAGGGTTTGCGGCCGGACGCAGATCCTTTCGCACCGTCCGAATGAGACGACAGGGCGGTTGGTCGATCTCGAAGAGTTGGCCCGTCGAGCCGCCGACAGGCCCGGGATACGACGCGGCATACATCGTGAGACTCACCGACGAGGCGGGCCTGACACACGATCTCGTGGTCGAGTTCGCCGCACCGTCCGTCCTCACCTCGGTCGGTTACGCCGAAGAGATCGCGCGACGCTTCTGGCGTCGGACTCAACTGCCCGCTCATGTCATCGTCGACACGCAGCGCGACGTTCAGGTCGTAGGAGAGACCCCGGACGATTCGGGATGACGTCGCCGAACGACACTGAGAAACGCCGGGCAGCTCTCAGTGCGCACATCTCCGACTGCGAGCGGGGCGGCTTTCAGCTCGAGAGCCGAACGGACACGCAAGCGATCCTCGTTCGGCGCTCCCGGCTCGAGCGCTTCAGCAAGCGCGCCGGCGAGCGCGTCGTGATCTGGGTCGACGAGCACGGCACGGTCGAGAAACGCGCGATCGAAGCGCGACGCTGGTAGCTCTCGGGAACTACTAGGCGGCTGCCGCCGCGCGCGTGGGCGTGGCGTACGGCGCGAGGTACTGCTCCCAGCGCTGCGGGATCTTCGGCGTGGCGAGGCGGATGAAGAGCACAGGCGCCGGAGGACGCGGGCTCGCCGACAGCTCCATGTGCACCTCGTGCGGCAGGCGATTCCCTTTGCGCAGGTTGCACGGGGCACACGACGTGACGACGTTCTCCCAGGTCGAGTCGCCGCCTTTCGACCGCGGGATCACGTGATCGAGCGTCAGCCGGCCGGTCGCGGTGCCGCAGTAGACGCAACGCCAATTGTCCCGGGCGAACAGCGCCCGCCGCGAGATCTTCCGCTGCACCATGCGCGGCACGCGGACGTAGTGCACGAGGCGGATGACGTGCGGCCACTGGAACGTGTCCGTGGCCGAGCGAAGTGGTCGGTCGAGCTCCTCGACGACCTCTGCCTTCCCCTTGAAGACGAGCACGTGGGCGCGGCGCAGTGAGCACACGTTGAGCGGCTCGTAACTCGCATTGAGGACGAGTACTTGCTGCACCTTGGCCGGAATGTACCGAACAGTGCGGCCCACGGGCGGTCGACTCGAGTCAACGCCCCATGGCGCGCTCGACCGCTTCCTGCTCCTCGGGCGACAGGGCGACGGCGGCCCGGCCGCGATCCAGCTCCTTCATGTAGATCCGCGCGTAGTCGCGGCCCTGGATCGCCGTGACGACCACGCCCGTCCGCGCCGAGTCGAGCAGCGCGAGCGACGCGGACTGGTGACCGCCCGTGTCCTCGTATGCGTCATACCGCACGATCGCCGTGTTCGTGACCGTGCCGTCGACGCGCCGGTCGACACGCGCGAGGCCGGCCGCGACCTCGTCGACAGCGCTGTTCAAGTCGTCGACGCGGCCCTGCAGCGACACCGCGAAGTCGACGAGGTCGCGCCGTCCGCCGCCGAGCAGCGACCGTTGCGAGTCGCGCACCCGCTTCACCCGGATCGACGCCCACACCGCGAACCCGAGACCGGCCAGGCCGAGCGCGGCGCCGACGATCGCGACGATCAGCGCCTCTGTCGCCGTCACATGCACCCCGCGAGGCTAGCGCTAACCGAGCGAGAAGATGACCGGGTAGCTCGCGTGGTTGTTGTCCGTGCGAGTCTCGCCCTGCACCGGCTTCACGTCGATGTCCAGGTGGCTCTTCACCGCGAAGAAGCCGGAGGTGTTGATGCCGGAGAAGGAGACGGTCTTCTTCTGGCCGGGATTGATCACCGGGATCTTCTTCGTCTGGACGATCGGCTTGCCGCCCCCGTCCTTCTTCAGGGTCATCGTCACGGAGATATTGACCTCTTGGGCGTCACCCGAGTCCTCGACCGTGACCGCGAACGCGAGGCTCGGCGTCGCGGTGATCGTGTTCTCGGTGCCGGTCGACAGCGTCTGGTTCCCGGGCTGGGCTTTGGTGCTGACGATGTTCGTGCCGTGCAAGCCGGAGACCTGACCGCCCGTCGACGCGCCGCGCAGACGGCTCAACATCAGGTTCAGCGAGGTCTCGCCGAAGAGCTGCCGGTTCGCGACGAACGTCGAGTCGGGCGGTACGACACCCTTCACGCCCTCGTTCGACATCACGGTCTTCGACGGCCCCTGGAACAGATCCGACCAGACGACGTCGCTCGCGAGCAGCCGGTCCGACTGTTCCTCGAGGAGCGTCGCCTCGCCGCTGGTCTTCTTCGGTGCGAGCTGCTCGATCGTGCGCGCCAGGCCGTCGACGCCGCTGATGCGCAGCTGCAGCGCCTCGATCAGCTGCTCGTTCTCGGGGCGGAGCGGCCCGGGCGGATCGAGGCTCTGGGCCTGCTTCACGTTCTGGCGCTCCTGGTCGGCGATCCCGCGCAGCGTCGCCGAGATCGACGCGGCCTTCGAGGCGCTCGTCAATGCGTTCGCGACGGCGGCGCCGTCCTCTTGCGACCCGCGCGCGATCTTCGCGACGTCGTCCATGTAGTTCGCGTACGAGTCGTGCTTCGAGGTCGAGGCGCACGACTGGATGAGAAGCCCGAAGACGACGAACAAGGCGACCAGCGCTGCGATCGCGACCAGCAGCCGGAGAATCGGCGTCATGCCCCTCGGCGGGCCGGCCGGCCGGCGCATGCCGGTGCCGCGGCCGCCGCGGCGAGGGAGGCGCCGGCCGGTCGGCGGCGCTTGTGCCTCTCTCGTCGCGGGCTCGTCGAAGAAATCGA
>JAICUZ010000024.1 GCA_025935595.1 Burkholderiales bacterium | reverse complement strand
GCGCGGATCGCGGCTCTCGGCGGGCTCGATGCGTTCATCCTGGCGCGGGTCGAGATCGACTTCCGTGCCGAGTTGCGCGCCGGCGAGGAGATCGAGGTGCGCAGCCGCTGCACCCGGATCGGGACGAAGAGCTTCGACCTCGAGCATGAGATCTGGGCGGCCGACCGGAAGGTCGCCGATGCGAAGAGCGTCCTCGTGAGCTACGACTATGCGGCGGCGGCAAGCGTGCCACTGACCGAGGCCCTGCGAAGGAGATTGGAGAGCGAATGAGCGTGTACGAGCGTCACACCCTGTCGAACGGCCTGCGCGTCCTGACCGCGCCACTCGGTCACGCGCAGTCGGTCGCGTGCTACGTGATGCTCGCCGCGGGGTCGCGGTACGAGAACGCGTCGAACCGCGGGATCGCCCACTTCGCCGAGCACATGTTCTTCAAGGGGACGGAGCGGCGCCCGACCGCTCGCGACATCGCGATGGAGGTCGACTCGATCGGAGGCGAGTTCAACGCGTTCACCTCGAAGGAGTACACCGGGTACTACATCCGCTGCGCGGGCGAGCGCCGCGACCAGGCGTTCGACGTGCTCGTCGACATGCTGCGCAACTCGAAGTTCGACTCCGAGGAGCTCGAGCGCGAGAAGGGCGTGATCATCGAGGAGATGAACATGTACGTCGACACGCCGCGCGACTACATCGGCTCGGTGTACGAGGAGCTGCTGTTCGGGTCGAACCCGCTCGGCTGGGAGACCCTCGGGACGAAGGCGACGATCGAGGGGGCCTCGCGCGAGACGTTCCTCGACTACCTCGGCGAGTGGTACCGGCCGTCGCGCATGGTCGTCGGCTGCGCCGGCGCGGTCGGTGACGACCTGATGTCGATGCTCGAAGGCCTCGTCGGCGACATCCCCGACGGCGCGACCGGTGCGCCGACGGCGGCGACGATCGAAGAGACGACCGAGCCGCGCGTACGCATCCACCGCAAGGACTCCGACCAGGCAAACGTCGCGCTCGGCGTGCCGTCCTATCCGGTGGGCCATCCCGACCGGTACGCGCTGCAGCTGCTCGGCACCGTGCTCGGCACGGGCATGTCGTCGCGGCTCTTTCTCGAGGTACGCGAGCGGCGGGGCCTCGCCTATTACGTGTTCGCGTTCAACAACTCGTTCACTGACGCGGGCACGCTCTACGCGCAGGCCGGCGTCGACCTGAAGCGCACCGAGGAAGCCGTCAAGGTGATCGCGGACGAGTTCAAGAAGCTCGCCGGCGAGCAGGTGCCGTCCATCGAGCTCGAGAAGGCGCGGGCGCTCGCGAAGGGCCGGTTCGTCCTGCAGACGGAGAGCCCGAACGGGCTGCTCGTCTCGGGCCTTCGCCGCGAGGTGCTCGAGGGCCGCGCGGCCGAGCCGACGGAGATCCTCGCGGGCCTCGACGCCGTGACGGCCGAGGACATCCAGCGGGTCGCGCAGGACGTGATCGGCGGCTCGGGGCTCCGCTGCGCGGTCATCGGCCCGTTCGACGACGAAGACGCGTTCGCGGCACTGCTCTAGATGACGAAGCGGTGTCTGACACCTCAGGTGTCAGACACCGAGGAATCTCCGCACGCCGCGGAAGTCCGACGTCCGCACCGGGACGATCCGGACCTCGCTGCGCGAGTTCGGCGCTTCGATCATCTTCCCGCCCCCGATGTACATCGCGACGTGGCCGACGACCGGGCGCTCGTAGAAGAGCAGGTCACCCGGGAGCATCTGCGTCAGCGAGACCGGGCGGCCCGCAGCGAACTGCGCGTCGGCGTCGCGCGGGATCGTGATGCCGTGCGCGCGGTACGCGGCCCACGTGAGACCGGAGCAGTCGTACCCCCAGCGCGAGAGGCCGCCCCATAGATAGTGCAGGCCGAGGAACTGCTTCGCCGTCTCGACGAGGTCCGCGCGCGTCACCGGCAGCTTGCGCGTCTCCGCCGCCGGAAGCACGCCGGCCGGTACCTGCGAACCGAAGCCGACCCGCATTCCGTTCGGGAGTCTCGCCACCTTCGCCGTGACGACGAGCGGCGCCGCGAACGCCGGCCCTAGCTGCCACGACCTGACCCAGCCCGGATAGCCGCGCGCGTCCAACGGCGAGGGCTGGTCCGGCACGACGACCTTCGTCCAGCCGCCGTGCCGCGCGACGACTCGGACGCGTTCGCCGTACAGCACCTGCGTCGGCAGGTGCCCGACGAGCGCGAGGCGCTGCGAGTACGAGATCGCACTCGTCGGCCAGACGTGCGGGTCGAGCGGCAGATGCCCCGCATCCGGCGCCTCCCAGACGTTCGCGACGGGCACGCGAACGGTCGCCGTCTGCGCAGGCGAGGCGAGGAGGAGCGCCGCGGCGAGCACGCCGACCACGATCAGTCTTCCTTGCCCGCCTCCGCCTGGCCCCGGTCGCGAATCTCCTCGACCACGGTCGGATCGGCGAGCGTGGTCGTGTCGCCGAGCGGCCGGTTCTCCGCCACGTCACGGAGCAGGCGGCGCATGATCTTCCCGCTCCGCGTCTTCGGCAGCTCGGGCGTGAACACGATGTTCGCCGGCTTCGCGATCGGCCCGATCTTCTGCGCGACGTGGTTGCGCAGCTCCTCGAGCTTCGCGACCGAGCCGTCAGCACCGCCTTTCAGGGTCACGAATGCGACGATCGCCTGCCCCGTCGTCGCGTCGTTGCGCGCGGCGACTGCCGCCTCCGCGACCTCGGGGTGGTCGACGAGCGCTGATTCGACCTCGATCGTCGAGATGCGGTGCCCGGAGACGTTCATCACGTCGTCCACGCGGCCGAGCAGCCAGAAGTCGCCGTCCTCGTCGACCCGCGCGCCGTCGCCGGCGAAGTAGACGCCGTCGTACTTCGACCAGTACGTCTCGCGGTACCGCGCGTCGTCCCCGAAGATCCCGCGCAGCATCGCGGGCCACGGCCGCTTCAGGACGAGGTAGCCGCCGCCGCCCGGCCCGACCTCGTCGCCCGACTCGCTGAACACAGCGGCGTCCACGCCGGGGAACGGCTGCGTCGCCGAGCCGGGCTTCGTCGTCGTGACGCCCGGCAACGGCGTGATTAGGATCATCCCCGTCTCGGTCTGCCACCACGTATCGACGATCGGACAGCGTTCGCCGCCGATGTTCTCGTGGTACCAGACCCACGCCTCTGGATTGATCGGCTCGCCCACCGAGCCGAGCAGCCGCAGCGACGTGAGGTCGTGCTTCGCCGCGTGCTCGGGCCCCCACTTCATGTGCGAGCGGATCGCGGTCGGCGCCGTGTACAGGATCGTCACGCCGTAGCGCTCGATGATCGACCACCACCGGTCCTTGTCCGGGTAGTCGGGCGTTCCCTCGTACATGACCGAGGTCGCGCCGTTGCAGAGCGGCCCGTAGACGATGTAGCTGTGGCCGGTGATCCAGCCGACGTCGGCCGCGCACCAGTACACGTCTGCGTCCGGCTTCAGGTCGAACACGTAGTAGTGCGTCGCCGCCGCGCCGACGAGGTAGCCGCCCGTCGTGTGCGCGATCCCCTTCGGCTTCGCCGTCGTGCCGCTCGTGTACATGAGGAACAGCAGATCCTCGGCGTCCATCGGCTCCGGCGGGCACGACGCCGGATCGTCGGAGCCGCGAACGTCGTGGTACCAGTGGTCGCGCCCCTCGGCCATCGGCACGTCGTTGCCGGTCCGTCGAACGACGATGCACGTCTTCACCCCGGGCGCATCCGACATCGCGTCGTCGGCGATCCGCTTGAGCGGAACGGTCGTGCCACGGCGCCACGCCTCGTCCTGCGTGACGAGCACCTCGCAGCCCATGTCGTTCATCCGGTCCGACAGGGAGTCGGCCGAGAAGCCCCCGAACACGACGGTGTGCGGCGCACCGAGCCGGGTGCACGCGAGCATCGCGATCGGAAGCTCAGGGACCATCCCCATGTAGATCGCGACGGGCGTTCCCTTCTCGACGCCGAGTTCCTTGAGGGTGTTCGCGAACGCGACCACCTCGTGCTGGAGGTCCTCGTAGGTGATCGCGCGCAGGTCGCCGTCGGGCTCGCCTTCCCAGTGGAACGCGACCTTCGCACCGCGACCATGCTCGACGTGACGGTCGACACAGTTGTACGAGACGTTCAGCTTCCCGCCGAGGAACCACTTCGTATACGGCGGTTCCCACTCGTACAGCGTCGAGAACGGCTCGAACCACGAGACACGTTCTGACGCGTTGCGCGCCCAGAACGACTCGAAGTCCTCCTCGTAGATCGCGGACGTGGCGTTGGCCTGCGCTGCGAATTCCGCCGACGGCGGATAGCGCCGCTCCTCGAGGAAGAGCGTGTCGATCGTCTGCTCGGTCGTCATGACCGCAGATTAAGCGTCAGGGCGCGAGGTCGTAGGGGTAGTCCGTGAGGTTCTCAGCCCCGTTGGATGTGACGAGCACGAGGTCCTCGAGCCGTACGCCCCCATAGCCCGCGCGGTAGAGCCCGGGCTCGACCGTGACGACGTCGCCGGCGCGGAGCGGTGACTCGGCGATCAGCCCGAGCCCCGGCTCCTCGTGCACCTCGAGGCCGACCCCGTGGCCGAGGCCGTGGAAGAACCCGTCGGCGAGCGGCACGCCGTCTTCCTTCGTCCGCGGCGTCTTCTCGCCCGCCGCTTCGAAGATCTCGCACGTACCGTCGAAGATATCGCGTCCGCTCGCGCCGTCCTTGATCTCGGAGATCGCGCGGTCGAGCGCCTCCTTGCAGAGGCGGTGCCAGGTGGCGACGTTGTCCGGCACGTCGCCGACGACGAACGTGCGCGTCATGTCGCAGTAGACGTACGAGGAGTTGTCGCGCGGCCAGATGTCGATCACGACCGGGATGCCGGCGGTGATCGGCCCGGAGCCCATGTCGTGGCCGACGGCGCCCTGGGCGCCCGGCGCGACGATGAAGTCGTCGCAGCTCGTGTTGTGCTCGGCGAAGACCACGTTCATCGCCGCCTTCACCTCTTCGGCCGTCAGGCCGCCGTTCGAGACCCGCGTGCGCAGCAGCCCGCGCGCGGCGTCCATCGCCGCCTCGGCTGCACGTTGCGCCCGGCGCATGCCGGCGAGCTCCGCCTCGTTCTTCACCCGGCGGCGCTCGTCGAAGAAGTCCTTGTCGACGGTCAGCTCGATCCCGTTCGCGCGCAGATGGTCGGCGAGCCAGAGCGGGAACGTCTCGGGGACGACCGCGTCCTCGATGCCGATCGCCTTCACACCACGCAGGGCGAGCTCGGCCCGAATCGCGGGCATGCCGAGCCCCGACTTGCGCAGCCCGTCGATCCCGAGCTCGTCCATCAGGTGCAGCTCGTAGAGATCGAGCTCCGCGAGCCGGACGGCCTCCATCGAGTGGGTGACGATGTGCTTCGTCCCGTCCTTCTCGGCGTAGAGGATCGGATCGGGCACGCCGAGCGGCACCTCGTGGCGCAGCTCCGGCGAGCGGAAGGTGTCGGCATAGATCAGGGCGTCGGGCATGCGCCGGACCTTATCTAGAGTGCGACGGATGGACGCGCGCGCCAGGGCGCTCGAGCTCGTCGACCAGTGGCACCGGGAGCTCCGGGAGCTCCTGCCTGCCGGAGCCGACATCTTCGACGCGCACCTTCACCTCGGGCACGACATCGACGGCATGGTCGGCGACTACGACCAACTGCTCGAGCTGATGGACGCCTACGCGATCTCGCGCGCCTTCATGTTCTGCCTGGACGAGCCCGACCGGCACCCGTCGTTCACCGCGGCGAACGACCGCACGCTGGCGTTTGCGGCACGCTCGAACGGACGGCTGATCCCGTTCGTGCGCCTCGACCTCAACGAGTCGCCGATCGAAGAGGCACGACGCTGCCTCGACGCGGGCGCGCAGGGGATCAAGCTCCACCCGCGCGCGCAGAAGTTCACGGCGACCGACGAGCGGCTCGGCCCGGTCTTCGAGCTCGCCGCCGAGCGGCGCGTCCCGATCCTCATCCACGCGGGCCGCGGGCTGCCCCCGATCGCCGATGGGCTGCGCAGCCTCGTCGAGCGCAATCCGGGCACGAAGCTGATCCTCGCCCACGCAGGGATCGCGGACATGCAGGCACTCGCGGCGTGCATGCGCGGCCGGCAGGGCGTCTTCTTCGACACGTCGACCTGGAGCCCGGTCGACCTGCTCGACTTCTATCGCCAGATCCCGCCGGAGCAGGTGGTGTACGCGAGCGACTACCCGTACGGCCAGCAGCCGTCGTCACTGCTGCTCGCCGTGAAGACCGCGCTCCACGCCGGCTACGACGACGACCAGCTGCGGCTGATGCTCGCCGGGAACGCGAACGCGCTCGCCGACGGAACGGAGCTCGCGGAACCGACCGAGCCGATGGGCACGGACACGATCGCGATGCCGCTGCAGTTCGCACGTATCTCGCAGTACCTCTCGATGGCGACGCCGCTGCTCTGGTCGCGCCAGCCCGACCAGGTCGGCGTGCTCGGTCTCGCGATCAACACCTGTGCGGAGCGCAACGGCCACGGCGACGAAGTGGACAAGATCCGCGAGCTGCTCGAGGCAGCACGTGATTTGTGGGCGACGGTTCCGGAGATCGAGGAAGAAGTGGAGGCACGGCAGACCATGCGGCTCACGCATCGTCTCGTGCACATGGCGCAGATCGAGGCGATCACGTGCAACTGACGGTCAACGGGCATCAGTACGAGGTGCACGGCGAGGTCGGAACGACACTCGCCGAGGCGCTCCGCGAGGAGCTGTCGCTCACCGGCACGAAGATCGCGTGCGGCGAAGGCCACTGCGGCGCGTGCACCGTCCTCGTCGACGACGAGCCGGTGCTGTCGTGCATCACGCTCGTGCATGCCGTCGACGGTGCGCGCGTGACGACGATCGAAGGTCTCCGCGACCATCCGATGATCGACGCATTCGTGCGCAGCGACGCGCTGCAGTGCGGATTCTGCACACCGGGCCAGATCGTGAGCGCGGTCGCACTCGTCGAGTCGGAGCCGGCGCCGACGACCGAACAGATTCGACACGCCATGGCGGGGAACCTGTGCCGCTGCGGCGCGTACCCGAAGATCGAGGAGGCGATTCGCACGTGGCAAGGCTGATCCGCACCGAGAAAGAGGTCGAGGGCCGGTACGAGGAGGTCTGGCTCGTCGTCGAGGAGGACTCACTCGACCAGTGGCCCGCCGGCCCGCGTGAGATCGTCGGTCGTGACGCAGTGCGCGTCGACGGGCGCGAGCGCGCGACGGGGCAGGCGGTCTACACCGCCGATCTCGCGAAGCCGGGGATGCTCCACACCGCGGTGCTGCGCTCACCACATCCGCGCGCGCGGGTCGCGCGCATCGACCTGGCCCCCGCGCTGGCGATGCCGGGGGTCCATGCGGCGATCGGGCCGGGCGACATCGAGCAGCTGACCTCCGACTGCTCGTTCCAGGGTGAGGCGATCGCAGCGGTGTGCGCCGACTCACTGGCGCACGCCCGCACGGCGTTGCGCGCGATCGTGTGCGAGTTCGAAGTGCTCGAGCCGCTGCTCGACCCCGACGAGGCGGTACGGCAAGGATCGCTGCTGGGCGAGGCGCGCGAGCGGTCTCGCGGCGACTACGAGCGTGGTCTCGCCGAAGCCGACGTCGTCGTGGAGGCGGAGTTCCGCACGCAAGTCGTCCTGCACAACTCGATGGAGACCCATCAGGCGGTCGTGGAATGGATGGCGGACGGCGTCGAGGTGCACATCTCGACGCAGTACATCTGGGGCATCCGCGACGCCGTCGCGCAGGGCCTCGCGTTGCCACCGGACAAGGTGCGCATCGTCTGCCACTACATGGGCGGGGGTTTCGGCTCGAAGAACAGCCCGGACGACTACACGTTCATCGCCGCCGAGCTCGCGAAGCGGACGAACCGGCCGGTGAAATGCGCGCTCACACGGCGCGAGGAGAACACCGCCGCGGGGAACCGCAACGCGACGATCCAGCGGCTCACCGTCGGCGCGCGCAGCGACGGGACGCTGACGGCGCTCGGCGGCGAGTTCGTGAACGCGGTCGGCTGGGACGGCTGGTCGTCCGGCACCGAGGGCCCGATGCAGATGCTCTACGCGTGCCCGAACGTGAAGACGACGACCTACGGCGCGAAGCTGAACCTGCCGCCGATGAAGGCGTTCCGCGCGCCGGGATTCGTCGAGGGGACGTTCGGCCTCGAGGCGCTGCTCGACGAGCTCGCGACGAAGCTCGACCTCGATCCGCTCGAGCTGCGGCGTCGCAACCACACCGAAGCGACACCGGAGGGCAACGAGTACAGCGGCAAGAACCTGCTCGAGTGCTACCGGCGGGCCGAGCCGCATTGGGAGCGGCGTCACGAGGTGCGCGCGCGGTCGACCGAGACGGTCAAGCGCGGCGTCGGGATGGCGTCACAGATCTGGTACGGCGGGGGCGGCCCGCCCAGCTACGCGTGGATCCGCGTCGGCTCCGACGGCCGCGCGACTGTCGTGACGGCGATGCAGGACAGCGGCACGGGGACGAAGACCGCGATGGCGCAGATCGCCGCCGAGGAGCTCGGCATCCCACTGGAGCACGTGACCGTCACCCTCGGCGACTCGGACCGCGGCCCATACGCCGCGATCAGCGCGGGCTCGTCGACGACGCCGTCGATGGGGCCTGCCGTTCGTGCCGCCGCGGCGGATGCGCGCGGTCAGATCGAGGACATCGCCGAGCAGCGCGGGCTGAAGGGCGCGCCGGTTCACGAGGTCGTCGACGTGCTCGAGGACTCGCAGATCCTCGGGAAGGGCGCCCGCGGGCCGAACCCGACCGGCATGCAGGTGCTCACCTTCGGCGTGCAGGTCGCCGAGGTCGCCGTCGACATCGAGACGGGCGAGGTGTGGGTCGAGCGGATCGCGGCCGTCCACGACGTCGGACGCGTGATCAACCCGCTCGGCGCGTCGAGCCAGATCGAGGGCGGGATCATCCAGGGCATCGGTCACACGCTCTCCGAGGAGCGGCTGCACGACCCGGCGACGGGCCGGCTGCTGACGACCACGCTCGACGCCTACAAGCTGCCGACGATCGCCGACGTCCCGGAGATCGTCAGCGAGCTGATCGACGAGCCGGACACGCACCTGACGAACCTCGGGTCGAAGGGGCTCGGCGAGCCGCCGATCATCCCGACGGCGGCCGCGATCGCGAACGCGATCCGCGACGCGACGGGCGCCGACGTCCGCCGGTTGCCGATTTCGCGGGAAGAGATGCTGCGCGCGCTGCGCGAGGCCGAGACGCGGCAGAAGGAGAAGGTTGGAGCTCCGGCGGGCGTCTAGCACGACCTTCGACGGCCTTCCCGTCCACGGCGGCACCGAAGTGGTGCCGCTGCTGCGGGCGGGGCTGCTCCGGACGGACACGCTCGTCGACATCCGCGGCGTCGTGCCGCGCGACATCGCGCCCGGCCGGATCGGCGCCGGCGCGACGCTCGCGCAACTCGAGTGCGACCCGGGCATTCCCGAGGTGCTGCGGGAAGCGTGCCGGCTCGCGGCGAGCCCGCAGCTCCGCAACATGGGCTCGCTGGCCGGCAACCTGCTCCAGTCGACGCGCTGCTGGTACTGGCGCCTTGGCTGGCCCTGCCGTCTCCACCGAGTTGCAAACGGCTACGGCGACGAGTGCTTCGCCCGCGACGGCGAGCACCGCGAGCACGCGATCTTCGCGAACGACTACTGCGCGTCCGCGCACCCGTCCGACGTCGCGGCGGCGCTCCTCGCGCTGGACGCTCGCCTGCGCACGACGGCCCGCGAGCTGCCGGTCGCGGAGCTCTACCGCCTGCCGACCGAAGCCGATCGGCGGACGACCACGCTCGAGCCCGGCGAGGTGATCCTCGAGGTGACGTTCGACGAGTGCGACCAGAGCGTCTACCTGAAGGCCATGGAGCGGAAGCGCTGGGCGTTCCCGCTCGTCGGCGTGGCGGCGGCGCGGCGCGGCGCGAAGACGCGCGTGGCGCTCGCGGGAGTCGCGCCGGTCCCGTGGCTTCTGAGCGGCGAGCTCGACAGCGCGACCCCGCTGCCGCGGAACGCGTACAAAGTCGACGTCGCACGTGCACTCGTGAAGCGCGCGCGTGCGACGATCGGCGCATGAAGCGCGGCCTTCTCCTCCTCCTCCTCGCCGTCCTCGCGCTGACCGCATGCGGCAGCGAGAAGAACACGGCCACGGTCGGCACCGACCCATGCCATGCGATCAAGACGCCTGATCCCGAGCAGCGCCACGTGTCGAAGCCGGCGCTCACGCTCGATCCGGAGAAGACCTACGACGTCAAGCTCGTGACGAACTGCGGCAGCATCACGATCGAGCTCGACGTGAAGAGCTCACCGAAGACCACGGCGTCCTTCGTCAGCCTCGTCCGTCGTCGCTTCTTCGTCGGCACGATCTTCCACCGCATCATCCCGGGCTTCGTGATCCAGGGCGGCGATCCGACCGGCACCGGGAACGACGGCCCTGGGTACGTGACGGTCGAGGCGCCGCCGGCCTCGACGAAGTACACGGAAGGCGTCGTCGCGATGGCGAAGACGCAGACCGAGGCGGCGGGGACTGCGGGCAGTCAGTTCTTCATCGTGATCGGCCCGGACGCCGCGACCCTGAAGCCGGATTACGCGCTGCTCGGCAAGGTGACGGACGGCCTCGACGTCGCGAAGGTGATCGGCACATACGGCGACGCGAGCACCGGCGCGATCACGCGGCTCATCGAGATCGAGAAGGCGACCGTCGACGTCCACTGATCGCGTCGCGGCCGTCGTCCTCGCCGCGGGCGCGTCGACGCGGTACGGCGGGGTCAAGCAGCACGACCTCCTGCCCGCGGTCCTGGCCGCGCTGCGCAAGTCATCGGTCGACGAGGTGGTCGTCGTCGAGGGCGCGCACGCGCTGTCGGCGCCGGACGTCCGTGTCGTTCCGTGCGCGGACTGGCAGCGCGGCCCCGGCGCGTCGCTCCGCTGCGGCCTGGCTGCGCTCGACGACGGCGTCGCGCGGGCTGTGATCGTGCTCGCCGACGGCCCGGAGCTCGACCCCCGCGCGGTCGACCGGCTCGCGGCGCACCCGGCGCCGTTCGCCGCGGCGAGCTACGACGGGACGCGCGACCATCCGGTCGCGCTCGTGCGAAGCGTGTTCGCGGACATTCCCGACGAGGGCCTACGCGTGCGCGAGCCCGTGCTCGTCGACTGCTCCGACCTGCGCCCACCGGGCGACGTCGACGTGCGCGACTGACGGGCTACCTGACTTTGCGCAGCTGCAGGAACGCGGCCACCGTTGCCACCGCGGCGGCGCCGAAGATGACGAAGAGGATCCAGTGTCCCGTCAGCAAGAAGATCAGCGCAAGCAAGACGACGGCCGCCGTGACGATCCCCGCGCGCCGCTGCAGGTTCTGCCGCGCCCGCGCCCGCGGCGCCATGCTCACAGCGGCGTCCGCAACGCGGCGAGCTTCGCCTTCAGCTCCGGCGACATGGGCTCGGTGACGGCGACGCGCACGTAGTGCCGGAGCCGCTCTTCGAACCGGTAGCGCTTCGCGCACCAGCTGCACGACTCGAGGTGCTTCTGCGCCCGCGCGACTTCTTCCTCGGAGAGCGAGCCGTCGAGATACGGCTGCATCATCTCCTCGCATTGCTCACAGGGATCGTCGATCGGCGTCATTTCCCGCTCCGGCGCCGCGCATGTCGGCGCCTCCGCTCTTTGATGAGCTCCGTCAAGCCTACGCTCATGCCACTGCCTTGTCCGCGAGATTCTTCTTGAGGATACGCCTGCCGCGGTGCAGGCGCGACATGACGGTGCCGATCGGGATGTCCAAGATCTGAGCTGCGTCGGCATAGGCGAACTCTCCGATGTCGACGAGCACGATCACGTCGCGGAAGTCGTGCGGGACGTCTGCGAGCGCATCGACGATCGAATCCTGCGACAGCCGCTCGAGCACGCGCTCCTCGTCCGGGTTCTCGTCCGGCATCTGCGACGCCAGCTTGTCGTAGAGGAAGTAGTCGCCGGCCTCGCTGTCGATCGACGTCGTCTGCGGCGCGCGCTGCTGGCGGCGACCGCGGTCGATGTTCAGGTTTGTGAGGATCCGGAAGAGCCAGGCGCGAAGGTTCGTACCGGGTGTGTACTGGCGCCAGGAACGGAAGGCGCGCTCGTAGGTCTGCTGCACGAGGTCCTCGGCCTCATCGCGAGACCCGACGAGCCTGCGGGCCACGCGGTAGACCTGGTCGCTCAACTCCAGCGCCTCCTCTTCGAACCGGACGCGATCTCTCGCGTCGCGGGCGAGCCTCTGGGTATCGGCGGTCGTCGGTGGGCTGTCGCTCATCCGGCCAACCACCCTAGCAACGGCTTGAAACGACGAATCCCCGCATCGGATTCCCGTTCACCCTCGTTGGGAAGGAGAGAGCCAAGCGAACCCCGGAGGTCATCCCATGGAAGGCAGGACCGTCGTCACGAGCGACGATCACAAGCTTGGAACCGTCGTTGCGGAGCCGGACGGCTTCGTCGTCGTCGAGTCCGGGCACATGTTCAAGGCTCGCCACGCGATCCCGAGCGACTTCCTCCACGAGCACGAGGACGTCGTCCGCGCCACTGTCGGCAAGGACGTGGTTCAGGACTCACCGAAGGTCGACGGAGACACCTTCGACGAGTACGCCGTGAAGATGCACTACGGATTGATCGAAGTGAACGTCGTCGATCCCGACCCGAATCTGAGCGAGCCCGGCGACCCGACGACCGAATCGCCGTCGGGGCTCGACCCGGCCGACACGGCGACGTTCGGCGGCCACGTGCGTGCGCACGAGGGCGACCGTTCGACGAAACCCGGCGAGCGCTAGACGAACGCTTGCTCGCGGAAGCCGCCGCGAGCCATCTGCTCGACGAGCGCATCCCGGGTGGTGCGCTCGTCGTCGTAGCTGAGCATCACCTGACCCATCAGGTTCGCGTTCGCGAACTCGAGCCCCTCGGCGCCCTCGAGCGTTTTCGCGAGGCGCATCACGCACTTCTCACAGCGAATCCCGCTGACCTGGATCGTCTCGTTGACGACTGCCATGCCCTCAGGCTAGCGAGCGGCGGACCAGCGCCGCGGCGACGTCGCGCGGGTCGGTCTGCTCGAGCTGCCGGTCGGCCTCGCAGCGTGATGGGTCGAGCCGTGCGAGCACGTCCGCGCCGCCGAGACGCTCGGCCGCGGGCCGAACGCGGTCGAGCAACTCGACGGCGAGCTCCGTCGCGGTCGGGAACGAAAGGCCGTCCGGATGAACGAGATTCGCACGCGCCCCGAAACGGGCAGCCGCCCAGCGGTTCTGGACGTAGTCGGCCCGCGGCGACCCGCCGGGGAGCCCGTCGGCGAGCGCCGTCGCACACATCGCCTGCACGAGCGCGGCGAACGCTGACGACAGCCCGACGTCCGTCGGCTGGTCCGGCACGCGCACCTCGAGCGTGCCGAGCTGCGGGTGCGGACGCACGTCCCACCAGATGCGCGTGTAGTCCTCCATCACGCCGATCGCGACGAGACGCTCGACCCACGCCTCCCACTCGGCATACGACGCGAACGCCGCAGGCGTACCGCCACGCGGCAGCTCCGCGAGAATCGGCGCGCGGTTCGACGCCATCCCCGTGAGCTCGCCCGCGAACCACGGCGAGTTCGCCGAGAGCGCGAGCACGACCGGAAGCCAAGGCAGGATCGCGTCGAGGCAGCGCCAGCACTCATCGGCGGAGGGCATCCCGACGTGGACGTGCAGCCCTTGGACGCCCTGCCGGCGGACCGAGATGCCGCCGTACCCGACGAACGTCACGTACCGCTCCTCCTTGACGATCGGCTGCGCCTCCGGCCGCGCGAAGGGATGCGTGCCCGAGGCGGCGATCGCAAGCCCTTCCCCTTCGGCCGCGCGCGCGGCGGCGCGGCGCAGCACGGGCAGCGCCTCGTCGACCTCGCCCACGGTCGCGCAGATGTTCGTGTTGATCTCGAACACCGATGCGAAGAGCTCCGTCTTCAACCGTCCCGGCACCGATGTCTTCTCCACGCCGCGCAGGATCCGGTCGACGGCTGCGACCTGCTCGTAGGTCGCGGCGTCGAGGATCATCAGCTCCTCTTCGACCCCGAGCGAGAACGGCGCGCTCTCGCCGAACGCGTCTTCGATCACGCGGACGTCTTGACGCCGTGCACCGGCCGGCCGGCCGCGATCCACGCGTAGTACGACGCGCTGGGCCCGTACTCGGAGCGATAGCCGGTGACGCGGGGGTTGCGACCGACGTCGCGGGCGCGGGCGGCGTGGCGAAGGAGGTTCGGGTCGTCGACCTCCTGCCAAACGAGGATCAGGTGCGCCGCGGTCATGAACTCCGCGACGAAGGTGCAGCCGTCGGCGGGGCAGGGGAACGGGTCGGTCCTGACGCAGAACCAGCCGTCGTGGTCGCCGTCGTCCTCCTGCCAGAGCTCCTCTTCCTCCTCGACGATCGTGTAGTCGAGGACGGTGTGCCCGCGCTCCATTCGGAACAAGGTAGCGCCGGATCGCGGGCGCGCCACGGAGCCGAACTGGAAGACCGGCCGTGCCCGGGCAGGCAGACGGGCTCCGGCCGGCCTTCCACTTCGGCTACGGGCCTGCGCGCGTTCCCAGCTTCGCGGTGACGGTGCGCTTCGAGTTGTCGTGGTACAGCTCGATCTTCACCGTGTCGCCGGGGTGCTTCTGCTGCACTACGGCGAACAACTGGTCATAGGTTTTCACCGGCCGGCCGTCGACCGCCGTGATGATGTCGCCGCCGACCATGTAGCTCTCGCCCTGCACGACGACGGACGTCGAGCCGCCCTTGATCCCGGCCTTGGCCGCGCCGCTGCCCTTCGTGACCTCGCGAACGAGCAACCCGGTCGCGGTCGGCAGGTTGAACAGCTTCTTCAGTTGCGGCGTCACCGCTGCCGCGCTCACACCGAGAAACGCGTGCTGTGCCTTGCCGTTCGCGATGATCTGCCCGGCGATGTCGCGCACGGTGTTGACCGGGATCGCGAAGCCGATCCCGACGTTGCCCTGATTCTGGTCGCCGCCCGTCTGGATCTGCGAGGTGACACCGATCACGCGGCCGGCGGCATCGATCAGCGGCCCGCCCGAGTTCCCGTGGTTGATCGAGGCATCCGTCTGGATGGCGCTGTCGATCGGGACGCCGTTCGGCGCAAAGATCTGCCGCTGGACTGCGCTGACGACGCCGGTCGTCAACGTCCGCGTGAGGCCGAACGGGTTGCCGATCGCGTAGACCGAGTCGCCGACGCGCACGCCGTCGGAGTCGCCGAGCGGCAGCGGAGTCAGCGCGCGCGCATGCGCGTCGATCTTCAAAACGGCGAGGTCGGTCGACCGGTCCTTCCCGACGACCGTCGCCGGCAGCTGATCCTGGCCCGAGAAGGAGACCTGCACCTTCTGCGCGCCCTGGATCACGTGGAAGTTCGTGATGATGTGGCCGGCGCGGTCGAGCACGAACCCGGAGCCCAGCGACTTCGATGTCTGCGGCGTCGACGGGAAGAAGTTGAACGGATCGGGGGCCGACTGCGTGACGCTCGTCGCCGTGATCTGCACGACGCCGGGGCCGTCCTGACGGTAGATCGCCTCCGGCGTGAGCGTCGTCGTCGAGGTCTGCGTCGTCGGCTTGGCGGGCGCGGCGGACGATGTGACCTGCTCGACCGTGGTTGAGGTGTGCTCGCCGAGCTGGCCGAGCAGCGCAGCGCCGCCGAGCGCGAGGCCGGCGCCGACCAAGGCGACGACCAGGAGCTCGGCGGCTCGAAGGAAGAGGAAGCGGGGACGTCCCACCACGGTCCGTTATAGCCCGCCTACCTAAGAGTCAGCATTGCAAGAGGATTAAGAGCTGTGAAGGATTCGTTCCTCCTCGACCCGAGCCTCGTCTACCTGAACCACGGTTCCTTCGGCGCCTGCCCGCGGCCCGTGTTCGAGGCGTACCAACGCCGGCAGCGCGAGCTGGAGCGGCAGCCGGTCGAGTTCCTCGCGCTCGAGCGCGGGTTCCCTGCCCGCCTCGACGAAGCCCGCCGAGCGTTGGCCGCGTACGTCGGCGCGGAACCAGAGAACCTCGCGTTCACGCCGAACGCGACGACCGGCCTGAATGCCGTCGCGCGGTCACTCGCTCTCGACCGAGGCGACGAGGTTCTGCTCGGCGACGCGGAGTACGGCGGAATGGAACGGCTCTGGGAATTCGTCACCCGCCGGAGCGGCGCGACCGTCACCCGCCGCCCGTTCGCCGAGCTCGAGCCCGGTCCGCGAACGCGCGTCGTCTTCTGCTCGCACATCGAATGGTCGACCGGGCGCGTGAACGACCTTGTTCCCCTCGTCGCGCGGACGCGCGAAACTGGTGCGTTGCTCGTCGTCGACGGTGCGCACGCACCCGGTCAGCTCGATCTCGACCTCGAGTCGCTCGGCGCGGACGTGTACGCGGGGAACTGTCACAAGTGGATGCTGAGCCCGAAGGGGGCTGCGTTTCTCTACGCACGACCTGAGGTGCAGGATCTGATCGAGCCTGCGGTCATCTCGTGGGACTGGCTCGACGACGCGTCGTTCCCGGAACGCCATCGCTGGCAGGGGACGCGCGACCCGTCTGCCTACCTCGCCGTCCCGGCGGCGATCGCGTTCCAGGCGGAGCACGACTGGCCGACGGTCCGCGCGCGGTGCCACGAGCTCTTGTCGTCGCTCGAGCTGCCGTTCGAGCCCCTCACCGACGACTACGTCCAGATGCGCGGGTTCCGCGTCGACCATCCCGACCCGCCGGATCTGAAGCGGCGGCTGTACGACGAGCATCGAATCGAGGTGCCGGTCTTCGAGACGACGTCCGGCTGGGTGATGCGCGTCTCCGTTCAGGCCTACAACGACGAGGCAGACCTCGCGGCACTCCGTCGCGCCGTTGCGTCATAAGATTCGCGAATGGCGGACTCCTACGAGGTCGCAGCGGTGTTCCGTGCGGAGCTCCGGCGCTTCCTGCGCCGCAGCGAGGACTGCTCTCGCGCCAACGGGATCACCCCGCGTCAGCATCTGCTCCTGCTTCAGATCGCGGGCGCGCCCAGCGGCGTCACGACCGTCTCGGACCTCGTCAACACGTTGGCGCTGACGCAGAGCGCGGTCACCGAGCTCGTCCAGCGCGCCGAGCTCGCGGGTCTCGTCGAGCGCACCCCGTCACCCGAGGACGGACGCGTCGTCCACCTCTCGCTGACGCAGCTCGGCTCGGAGAAGCTCGCCGCAGTCCATCGCGCGCTCGGGCCGGAGCGTGCGCAGCTGCGCCGTGTGATGGACAGCCTGAAGGACTGATCTCAGCCGAGCTCGCGCGGATCGAGCCGCTCTTCGCCGTCGGCGCTGACGCGATAGGCGGCCGTCCCGGGACGGCACGTCACGATCTCGCGCAGCTCGGTGCCGACGTAGTGC
>JAICUZ010000089.1 GCA_025935595.1 Burkholderiales bacterium | reverse complement strand
CGAAGCGACGTCAGCCCGGGTGTGTCGAGAACCGCCGCGAGCCAGGCGTCGTCAAGCGGGGAGGATGACGACGTACCGATTCGGCTCCGTCCCCTCGCTCGTCGTCTGCACACCGGCCACGTCCTGCAGCCGCGTGTGCACGACCTTGCGCTCGACCGCCGTCATCGGCTCGAGCAGAACACGCTCACCGGCGGCCGCGCGGTCGGCTGCCCGCATCGCGATGCCCTCGAGCGTCGCGCGGCGGCGGTCCCGATAGCCCGCCACGTCCACCGTCACCGACTTCCCGACGCCGCGGCGGTGCACGGCCGCATTCGCGACGTACTGCAGCGCGTCGATCGTCTGACCGTGCTTGCCGATCAAGAGCCCTGCGTCGCCGCCGACACACGTGACCACGATCTCTGCGTCCGTCTCGCGCACGCCGACGCGCGACCCACCGCCGATCGCGGCGACGACCTGCTCGACCAGCGATCGGACACGCGCACCCGCCTCCGACAACTCGACGTCTTCCGGAGGCTCCGCCGCGTCGGGAGCGTCGGCTGCGGCGATCACCCGGGCCGGCGAATAGCCGACGCCGAGCAGGCCGCGCTCGCCCTCGGACACGATCTGGTACCGGACGTTCGCCTTGTCGATGCCGGGCGCGATGCGCTCGAGGTCGCGCAGCGCCTTCCACTTCGCCTCGCCGACGGTCTCCCCGGTCGACTCCACGGAGACCTCGTCGCTCATTTCCCGCTCCGGCCCACGCTCACCGAGGCGCGCCGCCCCTCTTCTTCTTGACGCGGCGCGGGCCGCTCGGCGCGGGCTTGGGTTGCTCCTCCTTGCCGTTGTCTGCAACCGCAGGAGCCGCGGGCGCCGGCGCAGTGCGCGAGCTGCGCCTGGGACCCGCAGGTGCCGTCGCCGCCGAGCCCGGCTTCGGCATCAGCCGGCGGGTGATCAGGCCCTGGCCGACGGTCCACAGGTTCGTCGTCACCCAGTAGAGGACGAGGCCGGTCGGAAACTGCGAGACGAAGAAGACGAAGACGAGCGGGAGAATCATCATCATCGTCCGCTGCGACTTCTGCATCGTCGAGCCCATGAAGTACGTCGACGCGACCTGCGACCCGGCGTAGAGGGCGAGGAGCAGGAACCCGGCCCAGTGCTCCGTCGCGTGCCGGTCGGCAACGTGCACGACGTGCAGCCACGTGCCCGTGATGTTGTGCGACTGGTGCCGCAACGTGAAGTAGAGCGCGATGAACACCGGGAACTGCGCGACCGTGGGCAGGCACGACGCAGCCGGGTTGATGTTGTTCTCCTTGTAGAACTTCTGCAGCTCTTCCGACTGCTTTTGCCGGTCGCCCTTGTACTTCGTCTGGATCGCCTTCATCTCCGGCGCGTGCGCCTGGAGCGACTGCATCGAGTGGATCGAACGGACGGCGAGTGGGACGAGGCAGAGTCGCACGACGATCGTGACCGCGACGATCGACCAGCCCCACGGCAGCCCGATCGTGTCGTGGAAGAAATCGAGAATCGCCTTCATGACGTTCTCGAGCGGCGTCAAGATGCTCGCGATCAGGAGGACGCTCACGGGTAGTCGATCCCTCCGTGCGACCACGGGTGACAGCGAAGGAGACGCCAGCCCGCCATCGGCATGCCCTTGAGGATGCCGTGCTTGCGGATCGCGAGCGCTGCGTACTCGGAGCAACTCGGGTGGTACTTGCAGGTGTCGGCCGGCAGGAGCGGCGAGATCAGGCGCTGGTAGAGCCGGATCGGGAAGATGACGGCGCTCCGGACGACAGCGGTCACGCGGCCGCCTTCCCGAGCACCTCGTCGACGCGCTCCTCGAGCCACTCGTGACCGTTGGCCTCGGCGGCCTCCGGGAGACCCTGGCGGACGATCAGGACATAGTCGTTCGCGGACGGAACGCTCTCGATCCGGCCGCGCATGATCTCGCGCAGTTGCCGCTTGATCCGGTTGCGGACAACGGCGTTGCCGACGCCGCGTGGCACCGCAAAGCCGAGCCTCGGCTCGCCGACCGGCTCGTCACGCGGCCCCCACCACAACGTCAGGAAGCGGGTCGAGACGGACCGGCCCTGCCGGTACACGGCATCGAAGTCGCGTGAGCGTGAAAGGCGGTTCCGCCGCTGCACCGGCGTCAGGCTGACAGACGCTTGCGGCCCTTCGCGCGGCGCCGCTTGAGGATCAGGCGACCGGCGCGCGTCGACATGCGCGCCCGGAAGCCGTGCTTCCGCTTGCGCCTGCGAACGTTCGGCTGGTAGGTCCGTTTCATCTCGTCCGAAAAGAAGGAATGAGCCGACACTCGGCCGGCCGTCGGCGAGTATAGCCGGACTCTTTGCGCACCTGTTTGTCCACATCCCTCACCTGGTGGAAAAGCCGTGGAAAGTGCGGGGGACCCTCGCTCGGGACCGCATTCGTCCACAGGTGTGGATGAACGTGTGGAGTCGAGGAAACCGCTGCAAACGCGCCTATTCGCCCGGGTGGACACGCCGAGAAATCCTCATTGAGGCGTCGTCCACACGTTGCTATGCTCGCGCCCCCCGAGGTCGAGTGAGGAGCGGTAGCCGCGCGTGGAGCAGGAGATCGAGTTGACGGCGGAAGACCTCTGGAACGACGTCTCCTCCCGACTCCGCGAAGCACTGAACGACACCACCTACTCGACCTGGTTCGGCGAAGTCGACGGCGAAGAGCTCGACAGGGAACGGCTCGTACTGGCGGTTCCCAACGACTTCACGCGCGACTGGATCGAAGGCCACTTCCTCGATCTGATCCGCGCCACGGTGCGCGACATCGCGGGCGGCGAGCGGCAGGTGGCCTTCCGGGTGATCGAGACGGCGCCACCACAGCCGGCGGCCCAGGCGGTCCCTGCGACGGTCACCCCGCTCCCGATCGAGGTCACGCACCGGAGCGAGATCGCCGGCATCAACCCGAAGTACACCTTCGACTCGTTCGTGATCGGCTCGTCGAACCGCTTCGCCCACGCCGCCGCGCTCGCGGTCGCAGAAGCCCCGGCTCAGGCGTACAACCCGCTCTTCATCTACGGGCACACCGGCCTCGGGAAGACGCACCTCCTGCACGCGATCGCGAACTTCGTCACGGACCACGGCGGTGGGCTCACGTGTCGCTACGTCACGTCGGAGACGTTCATGAACGACTTCATCAACAGCCTCCGGGACAAGCGCATCGAGGGCTTCAAGACGCGCTACCGCACCTACGACGTCCTCCTGATCGACGACGTCCAGTTCTTCGAGCACAAGGAGCGGATCCAGGAGGAGTTCTTCCACACGTTCAACTCTCTCTACGAAGCGGGCCGGCAGATCGTCATGTCATCCGACCGGCCGCCGCGCGACATCTCGACGCTCGAGGACCGGCTCCGGTCGCGGTTCGAATGGGGATTGATCACCGACATCCAACCTCCCGACCTCGAGACCCGAATCGCGATCCTCCGCAAGAAGGTGAAGGTGGACCAGATCGAGATTCGTGACCCCGAGCTGCTCACGTTCATCGCGTCGCGCGTCTCCACGAACATCCGCGAGCTCGAGGGCGCGCTCACCCGTGTCGTCGCGTTCGCGTCGCTGACCGGGCGTGCGCTCTCGGTCGACCTCGCGCAGGACGTGCTCAAGGACGTGTTCCCGCAGGGAGAGAGCGTCCAGATCTCGATCGGGCGGATCCAGGAGCTCGTCTGCGAGCGGTTCAGCGTCACGCATGACGAGCTGACGGGCGACCGGCGCTCCCAGAACATCGTCTATCCGCGCCAGGTCGCGATGTACCTCTCACGCGAGCTCACGGACGCGTCGCTGCCGAAGATCGGCAAGGAGTTCGGCGGGCGCGACCACACCACCGTTATCCATGCGACGTCCAAGATCGCTCGACTGATCCGTGAGGACAGGTCTGTGTACAACCTGGTCCAGGAGCTCACAGCCCGCGTGCGCCAGGCGCGCTGACCCGGGACGCGTGTGCGAAACGCTCAGTTCTCCCCCGTCCGCTCCCACAGCGAGAATGGCTCGGTTGAACGCTTGGGAGCGGGTTTCCCCGGACCCACAGCCCTTACGACTACAACGAGGTTTTCTATAGATGATTGACTCAGAGATAATGGTGGGCACCGGGCTGAGGATTACGGTCGCGAAGGATGAGCTCGCGTCCAAGCTGACGACGGTCGCGCGCGGTGTCTCGACGCGAACAGCAGTGCTCGTGCTCGGCGGCATCCAGCTGCGCGCGGAAGCAGGCCGGCTGCACCTCGCCGCCACCGACATGGAGGTCTCCCTGCGCTCCTCCGTCGACGCGCAGGTCACCGACGAGGGAACCGTCGTCGTTCCCGGCCGCCTGCTGCTCGACATCGCGCGCTCGCTGCCGGACAGCGACGTCTCGATCGAGCACCGTCCGGAGGAAGCCGTGGTGGTCGTCTCGTCGGGCACCGCGACGTACCGCTTGCACACATACTCGGCTGAGGACTTCCCGCGGCTCCCCGACGTCGAGACGCTGCCGCTCCACTCGATCGACCGCGACGCACTCGTCGAGACGATCTCGCGCGTCGGGCGGAGCGCGTCACGTGACGAGAGCCGCCCCGTGCTCACCGGCATCCTCGTGCGGTTCGAGCCGGGCAAGGTCGTGATGGCGGCCACCGACTCCTACCGGCTCGCGGTCAAGGAGACGCTCGTCGACGGAACGCTCCCCGACCTGGAGGCGATCATCCCCGCCCGCGCGCTCCAGGAGCTCGCACGGATCGCCGGCGGCTCCGACGAGCTGCAACTCGGCCTGCTCGAGAACCACGTCGTGTTCGGCGCGGACGGCACCTGGCTCACGACACGCCGCATCGACGGCCAGTTCCCGAACTACCGGCAGCTGCTGCCGGAGCAGTTCGAGCACGAGCTGCTGCTGCCGCGCGAGGAGCTGCTCGAGGTGGTCCGGCGCGTGTCGCTGATGGCCCAGCGGAACTCGCCGCTGCGCCTGCGTTTCGCGGAGGGCGAGCTCACCGTCTCTGCGGTCACGCAGGACGTCGGCGAAGCGCGAGAGTCGCTGCCTGCTCCGTTCGCCGCCGACCCGCTCGAGATCGGGTTCAACGCGGAGTTCCTCCGCGACGGTCTCGAGTCTGTCGACGCGGACTCGATCAAGTTCAAGCTGATCAGTCCCCTGCGGCCCGCGGTGCTCGAGGGCGACACGCCGGACTACGTGTACCTGATCATGCCGATCCGTCTCGCCGGCTGATCGTCGATCGCGTAACGCTCCGCCGGTATCGGTCGTACTCGTCGCTCGACCTCGACCTCGCGCCCGGGGTCGTCCTCGTCGTCGGCCGCAACGGCGTCGGCAAGACGAACCTGCTCGAGTCGCTTCACCTCGCGACCCAGGGCTTCTCGCCGCGCACGCGTCACGACGGCCAACTGATCCGCTTCGGCGAGACCGCTGCTCGCGTGTCGGTGGCAGGGCACCGTGGCCGGTCCCCGGTCGAAGCGAGCGTGACGTTACGTCATGGCCAGGCGAAGGAAGCGCGGCTGAACGGCGCGCGGTTGCCGTCGGCCGAGTCGCTTCGTCGTGAGCTGTCGACACTCGTCTTCACGCCCGACCGACTCGCAGTGGTCAAAGGGGGGCCGGCAGCGCGCCGCGCCTACTTCGACCGCGTGCTCGGCCGTGTGTTCCCGGCTCGGTCCGGCGCGCCGCAGGAGTACCTCGCGGCGCTGGCGCAACGAAACGCAGCGTTGCGACGCGTCCAGGCGCGCCTGTCGGACAGCGCCGCACTGGAGCCGTGGTCGGAACGCGTGGCCGCGCTCGGCACCACTCTCGTCGAGCTGCGCCGGTCGACACTCTTGACGCTTGCACCGGCGTTCGCGGCGCGGGCGGATGAGCTCGGCTTGCCGGAGGCGCGGCTCGGGTACGACGCCGAGCTTCCGACGTTCGAGTCGCTCGAGGCGCGCCTTGCGCAGGACATCGACCGCGGTACGACCGGTCTCGGCCCGCATCTCGACGACGTGCTCGTCGCGAGTGGTGACCGCGACCTGCGGCAGTTCGGGTCCCAGGGCGAGCAGCGACTGGCTGTGCTCTCGCTCCTGCTTGCGGAGGCCGAACTGTTGACCGACCCGCCGCTCCTGCTCCTCGACGACGTCCTCTCCGAGCTCGACCTGGGCCGCCGGCAGGTGCTCGCGGAGCGCATCTCGGGTATGGGACAGGCGATGATCACCGCGACCCACGCGTCGGCGCTTCCGCTCGAGCCTGCGCAGGTCGTGGAGGTGGAGCCTGGAACCGCTCGGTAGGGAGATCCGCGAAGAGCTCGCCCGCTTCGGCCCGCAGGCCGGCATGCCCGAGTTGCTCGAGCGCTGGCCGGAAGCAGTGGGTGAGGCGATCGCGCGGAACGCGTGGCCGGCCCGCATCGCGAAGGACGGCACGGTCCACGTGAACACCGCCGACTCCATCTGGGCGTTCGAGCTCGGGCAGCAGGCCCGCGAGATCGCGGCGCGGCTCGGCGCGGCTCGGCTTCGGTTCGCTCCCGGGCCGCTGCCGGAAGCCGACGAATTGCCTGCTCAGCCCGCCCTCGACCCCACGCCGCAGGAAGAGGAGTTGGCCCGAGCGCTGGCCACCGCGATCGGCGACGAAATGCTGCGCGAAAGTGTGCAAAAAGCGGTCAGATTGAGCCTCGCACGGGAGCGCCGCGACCGCCCGTTCTGATACACTTTGGGTGCCTCGCAAAACCCGGGTTTTGCAGGCTTTTCTTGATTATGGCAAAGACGAAAGCGAAGGCCGAATACTCGGCCAAGGACATCACCGTGCTCGAGGGCCTGGAGCCCGTCCGGCTCCGGCCCGGCATGTACATCGGCTCGACCGGTCCCCGGGGGCTCCATCACCTCGTCGAGGAGATCGTCGCGAACTCGGTCGACGAGGCGCTGGCCGGCCACAACGAGTCGATCGAAGTGACGATCCACCCCGACAACTCGGTCACGGTCCGCGACCGCGGCCGCGGGATCCCCGTCGACAAGATGGAGGACACCGGCCTCTCTGCGCTCGAGGTGATCATGACCAAGCTGCACGCGGGCGGGAAGTTCGGCGGCGGCGGCTACAAGGTCTCCGGCGGCCTGCACGGCGTCGGCGCCTCGGTCGTGAACGCGCTCTCCGAATCGCTTGTCGTCGAGGTCGAGCGCCACGGCAAGGTGTACCGCCAGGAGTTCGAGCGCGGCGCGCCGCGGGGCGAGATGCAGGTCGTCGGCGAGTCGAGCGAGACCGGCACGACCACCACGTTCCTCGCCGACGCGGAGATCTTCGAGGAGATCGAGTACGACGCGACGACACTGCTCTCGCGCTTCCGCGAAGTGGCGTTCCTGACGCGCGGCCTGCGGATCAGGTTCGACGACGAGCGCGCAGACGCCGGCAAGCCCATCGAGTTCCACTACGAGGGCGGCATCAAGGACTACGTCTCGTACATCAACGAGTCGAAGGACATCGCGCACCGTCACGTCGTGTACTTCTCGACCGGTACCGAGCAGGGCGAGGTCGAGGTGGCGATGCAGTGGAACTCGTCGTACCAGGAGTCGGTGTTCTCGTTCGCCAACAACATCAACACGCACGAGGGCGGCTCGCACATGTCGGGCTTCCGCTCCGCGCTCACCTCGACGATCAACAAGTACGCACGCGACAAGGCGCTGCTCAAGGAGAAGGACGACAACCTCGAGGGCGAGGACGTGCGCGAAGGTCTCGCAGCCGTCATCTCGGTGAAGCTCCAGGACCCGCAGTTCGAAGGTCAGACGAAGACGAAGCTCGGCAACCCGTGGGTGAGCGGGCTCGTCTCGACGGCGGTCAACCAGAAGCTCGCCGAGTTCTTCGAGGAGAACCCGACCGACGCGCGCCAGATCATCAACAAGGCGATCGCGGCGCAGCGCGCGCGGCAGGCAGCACGGAAGGCGCGCGAGCTCACGCGCCGCAAGTCGGCGCTCGAGTCGATGTCGCTGCCGGGCAAGCTCGCCGACTGCTCGATCAAGGATCCCGAGTCGGCCGAGCTCTTCATCGTCGAGGGCGACAGCGCCGGCGGCTCGGCGAAGATGGGCCGCGACCGGACGTACCAGGCGATCCTGCCGCTGCGCGGGAAGATCATCAACAGCGAGAAGAACCGCATCAACAAGGTTCTCTCGAACAACGAGATCCAGGCGATGATCACCGCGATCGGCACGTCGATCGGCGACGAGTTCGACATCGAGAAGCTCCGCTATCACCGCGTGATCGTGATGACGGACGCCGACGTCGACGGCTCGCACATCCGCACGTTGATCCTCACGTTCCTCTACCGGCAGATGCCGGACCTGATCAACGCCGGCCACGTGTACATCGCGGTGCCGCCGCTCTACAAGGTGAAGCTCGGCTCGCAGGAGTACTACTTCGAGAAGGACGCGCAGCTCGAAGACCTGCTCGCACGCGAGCGCGTTCCGAGTGTCGAGGTGACCGATCGCGACGGCGCGCAGGTGAAGTTGACCGAGGCGAAGTGGACGCGGTTCGTCAAGGACCTGCACTCGTACGAGGGCTACCACGCGCGCCTGCGCTCCGACTTCGGCGCGGCGCCGACCGAGCTGATGATCCTGCACCGACTCGTCGAGCACGAGATCGACGGGCCGAACGACGTCGCGAAGGCGCTCGAGGCAGTCGGCGAGAACGGCTACGCGCTGACGTTGCTGGAGGGCGAGGACGAACGGTTCAAGATCCGCGTCGTCGAGACGGAGACGTCCGCCGCGCGCAACATCGCGGTGCCGGTCGACCTGCTCGCGTCCCCGATCTACGCGCGCCTGCGCACCCAGTACGCGAAGCTCGCGGACCAGATCGGCCAGCCGCCGTTCACTGTCACGGTCGGCAAGGAAGCCGAGGTCGCCGAGTCGTTCGACGATCTCCGTGCCCGCGTCATGGATGCCGCCAAGCAGGGCATCCAGCTCTCGCGCTTCAAGGGCCTCGGCGAGATGAACGCGGAGCAGCTCTGGGAGACGACGATGGATCCTGCGAAGCGGCTGCTCGTGCGCGTCGACGTCGAGGACGTCGCCGCAGCCGATCAGGTGTTCTCGACGCTGATGGGCGACGCGGTCGAGCCCCGCCGCGTCTTCATCGAGGATAACGCGACGAACGTGAAGTTCCTCGATGTCTGAGCTGGAGACGGGGGCGCTCGGCCCCGGCCGGATCGAGTCGCGCGAACTCGAGCAGGAGATGCGCTCGAGCTTCCTCGACTACGCGATGTCGGTCATCGTGTCGCGCGCGCTGCCGGATGTGCGCGACGGGCTGAAGCCGGTGCACCGCCGCGTCCTCTACTCGATGTGGACGAACGGCAACCGGCCGGGCCGCCCGTACGTGAAGAGCGCGAACATCGTCGGCTATGTGATGGGCAACTTCCATCCGCACGGCGACTCCGCGATCTACGACACGCTCGTGCGCATGGCGCAGCCGTTCTCGCTGCGCTACCCGCTCGTCGACGGCCAGGGCAACTTCGGCTCGATCGACGACGACCCACCAGCGGCCATGAGATATTGCGTCTCTGCTTCGGCCATGGTCGCCCTAGACAGCGGGACGGTG
>JAICUZ010000031.1 GCA_025935595.1 Burkholderiales bacterium | reverse complement strand
TCGAGGCGCAGATCGGCACCTACTCGCTACCGCTCCTCGCCGCCTATCGCGACCAGGGAGAGTTTCCCGGCGCACGCCGGGTGTTCGAGCGCGCACTCGCCCTGCCGTTCCACACGCGCCTCACCGAGCCCGAGCTCGATCGCGTCGCGAAGGCGCTTGACAAACTAGTAAGTCGTCACTAACCTACGGCGCATGGTGGTGACGGAACGCAAGTCGAAGGAGGCGCGGCGCGAAGAGATCCTCGACGCGGCCGTCGGCGTCTTCGCCGAGCACGGCCTCCACGGCGCCTCGACCGAGGAGATCGCGAAGCGGGCGGGCATCTCGCAGCCGTACGTCTTCCGGCTCTTCGGGACGAAGAAGGAGCTGTACCTCGCAGTCGTGACGCGCTGCTTCCGCCAGACGCTCGAGCTCATGCAGCGGGCGGCCGAGGGCAAGCGCGGCGACGAGGCGCTGAGGGCGATCGGCCAGGCCTACGGCGAGCAGCTCGCCTCCGACCGTGTATATCTCCGCGCCCAGATGCAGGCGTACGCCGCGAGTGAGGACCCCGCCGTCGGAGCGGTCGTCCGCGACGGCTTCGGCGACCTCGTCGCCTATGTCGAGCGGGTGTCGGGCCTCGAGGTCCAGGACATCTCGCGGTTCTTCGCCAACGGAATGCTGATGAACGTGCTCGCCTCGATGCAGGCGCCGGCCGAGGACTGGGGCCGCCGGCTGCTCGAGGGGTGCAAGGACGGGCTCGAGCCGTAAGGCCGCCCTTTTTTTCGGAAGGAGATAAGTGATGACTCACAAATCAACGACGAACATCTGGTGGACATTCGCGATCACCTCGCTGGCCCTCTTCATGGTCACACTCGACAACCTCGTCGTGACCACGGCGCTGCCGGTGATCCGCCAGGATCTGCACGCCGGGATCAGCGGCCTCGAATGGACCGTGAACGCGTACACGCTCACGTTCGCGGTGCTGCTCCTCACCGGTGCGGCCCTCGGGGACCGATTCGGTCGCCGCCGGCTGTTCGCGATCGGGATCACGATCTTCACGGCCGCGTCCGCGGCGGCCGCCCTCGCGCCGACGATCGGCGCGCTCGACGCGGCCCGCGCGATTCAGGGGCTCGGCGGCGCGATCGTGATGCCGCTGACGCTCACGATCCTCTCCGCCGGCGTGCCCGAAGAGCGGCGCGGCGTGTTCCTCGGCGCGTGGGGCGGCATCAGCGGCCTCGCCGTCGCGTTCGGCCCGCTTGTCGGCGGCGCCGTCGTCAGCGGGTTCTCGTGGCACTGGGTGTTCTGGCTCAACGTGCCCGTCGGGATCGCGCTGCTCGCACTCGTGCCGCGGCTCGCCGAGACGAAGGGCCCGTTCGGCCGCGTCGACCTGCCCGGCCTCGTGCTCGCGAGCGGCGGCCTCCTTGGGATCGTGTGGGGGCTCGTCCGCGGCAACTCCGTGGGCTGGGGCTCCGCCGAGATCCTCGGCGCACTCCTGGCCGGCGCTGTGATGACCGCGCTGTTCGTGGCGTGGGAGTTGCGCACCGAGCACCCGATGCTGCCGATGCGGTTCTTCCGTAACCGGATCTTCGCGCTCGCGAACGTCGCGTCGCTCCTGATGAGCTTCGGGATGTTCGGCGCGATCTTCCTGCTCGCCCAGTTCTTCCAGACGGTGCAGGGCTACTCGCCGCTCGGCTCGGGCCTGCGCGTCCTGCCGTGGACGGCGATGCCGATGGTCGTCGCGCCGATCGCCGGCGCGCTCTCCGACCGCATTTCGGCGAGCCGCATCATCGGCACGGGCCTCGCGCTGCAGGCGATCGGCCTCGGCTGGATCGCAGCCGTCTCGACGCCGACGACGCCCTACGCGGAGCTGATCCTCCCGTTCGCGATCTCCGGTGTCGGCATGGGGATGTTCTTCGCCCCGATCGCGAACGTGATCCTCGGCTCCGTCCGGGGCGAGGAGGAGGGGCAGGCATCCGGCGCCAACAACGCGATCCGCGAGCTCGGCGGAGTGTTCGGCGTGGCGATCCTCGCTTCGGTGTTCTCGCGCTACGGCGGGTACGGGAGCGGCGAGTCGTTCGTCGACGGAATGACGCCCGCTGTGTGGATCGGCGCCGCGGTGGTGGCGGTCGGCTCGATTGCAGCGTTCGCGATCCGCCTCCGGCCGAAGGCGGCTGCCGTCGTCGCGCTCGAGCCGGCACTGGAGAACGCCGCGTAGCATCCCGTCCGTGAGCCTCGCGGACTTCGACCGCGTCCCCTTGACGTTCGGCCCGTCGCCGGTGCATCCGCTGCGACGACTCACCGAGCATCTGGGGGGCGCGGTCGACATCTGGATGAAGCGCGAGGACTGCAACTCCGGCCTCGCGTACGGCGGCAACAAAGTGCGCAAGCTCGAGTACCTCGCCGCCGACGCGCTTGCGCAGGGCTGCGACACGCTCGTCTCGATCGGCGGCGTCCAGTCGAACCACACGCGCCAGGTCGCGGCCGTCGCGGCGCACCTCGGCCTCGGCTGCGTCCTCGTGCAGGAGCACTGGGTCGAGTGGCCGGACGCCGTCTACGACAAGGTTGGGAACATCCTCCTGTCGCGGCTCATGGGCGCGGATGTGCGCCTCGACCCAGGCGGCTTCGACATCGGGTTCCGCCCGAGTTGGGAGCAGGCGCTCGCGGACGTCGAAGAGGGTGGGGGAAAGCCGTACGCGATCCCGGCGGGTGCGTCCGACCATCCGCTCGGTGGCCACGGGTTCGCCCGCTGGGCGTACGAGGTCGAGGAGCAGGAGCGCGAGCTCGGAGTGTTCTTCGACACGATCGTCGTCTGCGCGGTCACGGGCTCGACCCACGCCGGGATGATCGCGGGGTTCGCCGGTCAAGAACGGCTTCGGCGCGTCCTCGGCATCGACGGCTCGGCGACGGTCGAGCAAACCTGGGCGCAGGTGGCGCGCATCGCGCGTCACACCGCCGAGGCGATCGGGCTCGGTCGCGACCTGCGCGACGACGAGATCGTCCTCCTCGACGAGTGGCACGCGGGCACGTATGGGGTCCCGGACGCGAAGACGATCGAGGCGATCCGGCTGTGCGCGCGGCTCGAGGGCGTCATCACCGACCCCGTGTACGAAGGGAAGTCGATGGCTGCCCTGATCGATCTCGTTCGGGATGAACGAATCGAACCGGGCTCGCGCGTGCTGTACGCCCACCTGGGCGGCCAGCCCGCGGTGAACGGCTACGCCGGCGCCTTCTGAGCGACGACCACGCGCGGTGCGACCGCCGCGACGACCGCGGCGATTCCGGCCAGCACGAGGAACGACGCGCGCAGTGACGAGACCTGCGCAACGAGCCCGACGAGCGGCGGCCCGATCAGCAAGCCGAGGTAACCGATCGTCGTCACCGTCGCGACGGCCGTCGCCGCGTCGGGCCGCCGTCCTGCGAGGCCGAAGATGATCGGTGCGTTCAGGGAGACGCCGGCGCCGCCGATCGCCAGGCCGGTGAGTGCGACCGGTGCGTTCGGGCTCAACGCCGCGAGCGTGCAGCCGACCGCGCCGACCACGGCGCCGCCGACGAGCAGCGCGCGGTCACCGACTCGCCCGGCCGCCTGGCCGAAGAACCGGCCCGCCGCCATCGACGCGCCGAACACGCCCGGCCCGAGACCGCTGACCGACGGGCTCGCGTCATGGACACGCGCAAGGAAGAGCGCGCTCCAGCTCTCGGTCCCGCCCTCGACGATGAACGTAGCGGCCCCGAGGAGGCCGATCACGATCAGCGGCCGCGTGAGGCGCATGCCGCGTGTTGGTTCGGTGTGCACCGGGGCGGAGTCGCCGACCGCGGCGAAGGCGTTCACCAGGATCAGGAACGAGACGGCGAGGAGGATCGGCTCGCGACCGGCGCCCGCGCCGCGCGCGATCCCGGCGGCGACGGCGCCGACGAGGATGCCGACGGAGTAGAGGCCGTGTGCGAGGGGCATCAGCCGCTTGCCGGTGACGCTCTCGATCCGTCCGGCATTCGCGTTGACGGCGACGTCGAAGATCCCCGACGTCGCACCCGCGAACGCGAGCGCGACGACGAGCGTCGGGAAGGACCCGGCAAGCCCGGGCAGCGTCGTCGCCGCGGCGAAGGCCGACGCGGCGTACGCAGCCGCCCGAGCGCCGAACCGCGCGACGAGCGGCCCGGCGATGAAGAACATGGCCGGCACCGACCCGACCGAGACGAAGAGCAGGGCGATGCCCAGTGCACCCTTCGACAGCTCGGTCGCGTCCTGCACGCTCGGCAGCACCGACGCCCACGCGCCCCAGAAGAGCCCGAGCGTCGTGAAGCCGAAGAGCGTCGTCGACCTACGCGGAACCGTTGCGTCAGAGATTCGTGCGCCTCCTCTCAGACGAGCGTCCGACGATCGTCTGAGACCGCGGTTCCGCACGGCCGTGGCTCAGCAGGCCCTGTGGCCCAGGCGGCCGTGACCGGCCAGGCACCCCTCCCGGAGCAGGCGTTTTCAGGCTTCCGTGGCATTCCTGTGACGGTCCATCATTGACTTTCGTCTGACGTTCGACCGACGCGCGTCAGACGTTGCGGCTCGCGTCGCACCTCGAAGACGAGCATCGGATCGCCCGACCTGGTCAGGCCGTTCTCGCGGAAGCGGAAGCCAAGCTTGGCGGCGACGCGGAGCGACGCGGCGTTCTCCGGGCGGATGTACGCGACGAGGTGATCGGCGCCGGTGCGCTCCCAGGCGTCGGCGATCGCCGCGCGCATCGCCTCCGTCGCGAGGCCGCGCCCGCGGAGCTCTTCCACGATCTCCCAGCCGGCCTCGACCTCGTCGGTCGAGATGCCGGTGACGCCCGGCCAGGCGTAGTGGATCTCGGCAAGACCGGCGAACGCGTCGCCGTGGAAGAGCCGCCAGTCGCCGAACCCGTGCCGGCGCCAGTGCTCGGCGAGCTCAGGCGTGTCGAGCGGCTCGAACCGGAGCCGCGCTGTCCCAGGCGGGGTCGGGCTCCCAGAGCGCCCACCACGCGTCCCACCAGTGCCCTCTCGTTTCGAGCTCGGCTGCGAGCCGTCGTCCTTCGGCGCGGATGTCACGGGCCTGATCTTGCGTGAAGCGGCCCTCCTCGACGCGCAGGTCGAGCAGCTCGTCGTCCTTCCACTCGATCCGCCCGCCGGTGTGAAGGATCAGATCGAGCTCGAGGTCCTGCGTGTCGTATCCCGTCGCGGTGCGCCGGAACGGCTCCTGGAGGTTGAGGTACCAGCTCCGGAACTCGCGCTCCTCGCCGTGCCAGAAGACCCAGACCGCGTAGGAGTCGCCCGGGCGCTGCAGCATCAGCACGCCGTGACCCTGCCAGCACTCGCGGCCCGACCATGGGTGGGTCTCCGGGCCGGGTGGAAACGTGAACGGCGCGCCGGTCGGGATGAACGTCGCGAGCAGGTCGGGCTCGTCGCGCACCACGACGACCGGAATCTGGCACCACGCCCAACCGTCGTTCCGCACCTCGCGGCGCACGATCGTCTCGCCTTCAGACCACATGCCAGTCCGCCGGCAGCGCGAGCGGCTTCCATTCGGGCGGCGGTCGCCAATCCTCCCAGCCGGTCGGCCACGGACGCGTCGCGATGACCCGGTCGCCCTCCGCACGGATGCGAGCGGCGCCGTCGGCGTCGAACACACCAAGCTCCTGGGCGCGCGCGAAGTCGTCTTCGTCCTTCCACTGCCATGTTCCGTCTGGCTCGACCCACACGTCGAGCGCCCAATCCGTGGTATCGAAGACGCGGCCCCGGATGACGAGTGGCGCCTGGAGGTTCACATACCAGCCGAGGAATGACCAGTCCGTGTCCCAGAACAGCTCGACCGTGTGGCCGTCACCCGCGCGCATGAAGCGCAGAACGTGGGTGCTGTCCCACACCCAGTCGAACGCCGGTGCGTCGGTGACCCAGTAGTCGAGGTAGTTCTTTCCGACCGCTCGTCTCATGAGCTTCCCGTGCGAACCGGGCTGTATGTAGATCCCATGCCGGCCGGCCCACTCAGCGACATAGCGGTGCGGCCAGCACCAGCGGACAACGCCGCGATAGCTCGACCTGAGCAGCACCGGCTCGCCTGCCTGCCACACGTGCCCGACCATACGAGACGCTGGTTAGGGTCTCGTTCGATGGACGTATCGATTGTCGTCACGGTACTGAACGAGGAGCGGTCAGTCGAGGAGCTGCACCGCCGCATCGCTGCGTCGCTCGACGGCCGCGACTGGGAGGCGATCTTCGTCGACGACGGCTCGACCGACGGCACGTTCGCCGCGCTGCGCGCGATCCACGACCGCGACCCGCATGTGCGCGTCGTGCGGTTCAAGCGGAACTTCGGCCAGCACCCGGCGATGCACGCCGGGCTCGCGCGGGCGCGCGGCGACCGCATCGTGACCATGGACGGTGACCTCCAGAACGAGCCGGAGGACATCCCGAGGCTGCTCGAGACGCTCGACCGGGTCGACGTCGCGTCGGGGCGACGCGTGGCGCGCCGCGACTCGCCCGGCCGGACGCTGCCGAGCCGATTGATCAACGGGCTGCTGCGCAGCTTCACGCGCGTCGACATCTCCGACTTCGGCTGCGCGTTCAACGGCTACCGCCGCTCGGCGATCGAGCCGATGCTCGGCGCAATCGGCCGCCAGAAGTTCACGAAGGCACTGGTGCTCTCGAGCGGCGTCAGCGTCGAGGAGGTCGAAGTCTCGCACGCGACCGCGGCGCACGGCTCGCGCTATTCGCCCTTTCGCCTCGTGCGGCTCGCGCTGCACGTCGTTGCCGGCTTCTGGCCCCAGCCGGTGCAGTGGATCGGCGTCACGCTCGGGGTTGTGTGCACCCTTGCCGCCACGGCGGTGGGCGTCTACGGCGTCGGCTACTGGATCTCGCAGAGCAACTTCCCAGGCCCGCTCTTCGCCGGAGCAGGCATAGTGCTCGTCCTCGGCATCCAGGGGTTCGTCCTGGCGCTGATCGGAGAGTCGCTGGGCAGGATCCAGCGGGACGTCGAAGGCAGGCCGCTCTACACGATCGAGGAGGAACTGTGAAACGAGTGCTGGTGACCGGAGGCGCGGGGTTCATCTCGTCGCACTTCGTGCGCCATCTGCTCGAAGCGACCGACCACGAGGTCGTGACGCTCGACGCGCTCACGTACGCGGGCAACCTCGAGAACCTCGCCGATGTGATGAGCCATCCGCGGCTCTCGTTCGTGCACGGCGACATCCGCGACGCCGGGCTCGTGCGCGAGATCGTCGGCGGCGTCGACGTGATCGTGAACGCCGCGGCCGAGTCGCATGTCGAGAAGTCGATCGAGCACGGGGCCTCCGAGTTCGTGACGACGAACGTCGAAGGGACGCAGATCCTGCTGGACGCGATCCGCGATACGCCCGTCGAGCGGTTCATCCTCATCTCGTCGTCCGAGGTGTACGGCACCGCCGAGCGCGCACCGATGGACGAGGAGCATCCGCTCAACCCGCGCTCGCCGTATGCCGCGACGAAGGCGGGTGCAGACCGGCTCGCCTACTCGTACTGGACGACGTACGAGCTGCCGATCGTGATCGTGCGGCCGTTCAACAACTACGGCCCGCGCCAGCATCCCGAGAAGGTGGTGCCGCGCTTCATCACGCAGGCGCTCGCAGACGAGCCGCTGACGATCCACGGCGACGGGCATGCATCGCGCGACTGGCTCTACGTGCTCGACGACGCGGAGGCGATCGAGGCGGTCATCGCCGCGCCGATCGAGGACCTCGCCGGCGAGGTGATCAACGTCGCCACCGGCGTCGACATCTCGGTGCGGGACATCGCGGCGCTGGTTCTCGAAGCGCTCGACCGGCCGGCCGATCTCGTTCGGAACGTCCCCGAGCGGCTCGGGCAGGTCGACCGGCACATCGGCACGACCGAGAAGGCCGCGCGGCTGCTCGGCTGGAGCGCCGCGACGACCTTCGAGACCGGCCTGGAGCGCACCGTCGCGTGGTATCGCGACAATGAGGCGTGGTGGAGGGCGATTCTCGCTCGGGCGCAGCGCACCGCGGTCTGACCACCGCGCGGGCGGCCCCTGCGCGGGTCTCCTTCCTCGTCCCGGCCTACAACGAAGAGAGCACGCTCGCCGCCCTGCTGGAGCGCGTCCGTGCGCTGCCCTTCGAGAAGCAGATCATCGTCGTCGACGACGGCTCGACCGACGGCACGCCCGAGATCCTCACGGCGGCCGCGGGCGACGATCTCGTCGTCATCCGGCAGGAGAACCGAGGGAAGGGCGCGGCGTTGCGGACGGCTATACCCCATGCGGACGGCGAGGTGTGCGTCATTCAGGACGCCGATCTCGAGTACGACCCGGCGGACGTCCCCGAGCTCATCCAGCCGATCGTCGACGGTCTTGCCGACGTCGTCTACGGGTCGAGGCTCTCCGGCGGACGGCCGCAGCGCGCCTACCTCTTCTGGCACCGCGTCGGGAACCGCTTCCTGAGCCTCGTCGCAGGTGTGCTCTACAACACGACGCTGACCGACATGGAGACCGGCTACAAGGCGTTCCGCACCGACGTCCTGCAGGGGCTCGACCTGAGGGAGGACGGGTTCTCGATCGAGCCCGAGATCACCGGTCGCATCTGCCGGCAGCACCTCCGCATCTACGAGCTTCCGATCTCGTACTACGGGCGGACGTATGCGGAGGGGAAGAAGATCACGTGGCGCGACGGCTTCAAGGCGCTGTGGGTGCTGCTCCGCGTGCGGATCTCGTGACGCGGCTCCTCGTCCTCGGCGCGGGGCCTGCGCAGCTCGGGCTGCTGGAGGCGGCGCACGACCATGGCCTCTGGGTCGCCGTGGTCGACCGCGACCCGGCGGCGCCGGGCTTCCGCTTTGCCGACCGCCGCTGCATCCTCTCGACCGAGGACGAGCCGGCGATCGAGCGCCTGATCACCGCGCTCGAGATCGACGGCATCGTCTCGCCGGGCACGGACTGGCCGGTCGGAGTCGCGGCGCGCGTGGCCGAGCGGAGCGGCTTGCCGCATCCGATCGAGCCCGCGACCGCGGTGCTCGCGACGAACAAGCTGCGACAGCGTGAACGGCTCGGGGCCGCGGGCGTTCCTCAACCACGCTGGTGGGTCGTCGGCGGCGAGGACGAGCCGCCGGACGCCTCGGGGCCGGTCGTCGTCAAGGCGCCGGACCGGCAGGGGCAGAAGGGCCTGACGCTCGTCGAGGACCCGGCTGAGCTGCCGGAGGCGATCGAGCGCGCGCGCTCGGCGGCGCGCAACGGGCTCGCACTCGTGGAGGAGCTCGTCGACGGCCCGGAGGTGACGGTGGTCGGCTTCTCGGCCGGCGGCACGTTCACCGCGCTCGCGCTGACCGATCGCGTCGTCGCCGAGCAGCCGGCGTTCGGCGTTGCTCTCGCGCACGTCTGGCCGAGCGAGGTGTCAGACACCCTCAGGGTGTCTGACACCGTGTCGCAGGCGCTGGCGGCTCTCGGGGTCGCAAACGGGCCCTCCTACACGCAGCTTCGAATCGGGCCGGACGGCCCGCAGGTGATCGAGGTCGCCGCCCGGCTCGGCGGCGGCCACGATGCCGAGCTCGTTCAGGCCGTCACCGGTGTCGACCTGAACGGCCTCACGATCGACGCGGCGGTCGGAGCCGAGCTCGTGATGACTCGACACGAGCCCAGGGTCGGGGGCGCGGTGACGAAGTTCCTGGTCGCGCCGCCGGGCGTCCTTCAGCGCGTCGAGGTGCCCGACGACCTCGTCGGGATCCGGCAGGTCCGGATCTACCGCGAGCCGGGCTACGTGCACACACCGCTTCGCCGCGGCGCCGATCGCGCCGGCGCCCTCCTGGCCGTCGGCGACTCGCGTGACGAGGCCCTCGCGCAGGCGAACGCGGCCGCGGACCGCATACGCTTCGTGACCGCAGATGCCGGAAGTCTCCGCGAAGCGATCTGAGTTCCTCTCGTTCCAGCCTCCCGCGATCTCCGACGCCGAGATCGAGGCGGTCGCGGCGACGCTGCGCTCCGGCTGGCTGACGACCGGGCCTCGGACGGCCGAGCTCGAGGCGCGCATGCGCGACTACCTCGAGGCGAAGCACGTTCTGGCGGTCTCGTCGGGAACGGCCGCCCTGCACCTGTCCCTGGTCGCGCTCGGCATCGGTCCCGGCGACGAGGTGATCACGACCTCCCTCACGTGGCCCGCGACCGCGAACGTGATCGTCCACACCGGCGCGACGCCCGTGTTCGCCGACATCCGTGACGACACGCTGAACATCGATCCGGAGTCGGTGCGGTCGCTGATCAACGAGCGCACGAAGGCGATCGTCCCGGTCGACCTCTACGGCCAGCCGGCCGACTTGGACGAGCTGATGGCATTCGGGCTGCCGCTCGTCGAGGACGCGGCGCACGCAGCCGAATCGCGTCATCGTGGTCGCAAGGTCGGCTCGATCAGCGACCTCACGTGCTTTTCGCTGTACGCGACGAAGAACATCGCAGCCGGCGAGGGTGGGCTCATCTCGACGAACCGCGACGACCTCGCCGAAGCGATCGACGATCTCCGCGTGATGCGGCGAGGGCACGGCTCGACGTACGACATCGCCGTTCCCGGTTACAAGGCGAACCTCAGCGACGTCCTCTCGTCGATCGCACTCGTGCAACTCGACAAGATCGAGCAGCACGCGGCGATCCGCGAGCGGCACGTGGCGATCTACGAGGAAGGGATCGCAGGGCTCGACGGCGTCGATGCAGTCGCCCGCGACCCCCGTGACCACCACGCAAACCATCTCTTTGTCATCCGCGTCACCTTCGCGGACAGAGACGTCGTCCAGCAGGCACTCGGCGAGGAGAACATCGGCACGTCGATCCACTTCTTGCCCGTGCACAGGCTGAGCGCGTACCGCGGGCGGATGGCTCCGAACCAGCCGCCTCTGCCGGTGACCGAGCGGGCGGGCGACGAGGTGCTGTCACTGCCGCTCTCGCCCGCGCACAGCGACGACGATGTCCGCGACGCGGTTGCCGCACTACACCGCGTCCACGCGCGGCTCGCGGGATGAAGAGCCGTTCGCTCAAGATCGCCGCGACGCTGCTCGTCACGTCGCTCGCGGTCGGCTACATCCTCAGCAAGGTCGACCTCGGGAAGACCTGGGACATCCTCACGTCGGCGAGCGTGCCGTGGCTGCTCCTCTCTGCGCTCCTCACACTCGTGACCGTGCCGCCCATGGCCTGGCGCTGGCAGCGGCTGCTCGAAGTACGCGGCATCGACGAGACCGTGTCGTGGCTCACGCGCACGTATTTCGTCTCGTACGCCGTCGGCCAGGTTCTGCCGACGTCGGTCGGAGGAGATGCGTCGCGCATCTTCGAGACGTCGAGGAAGCATCCCGGCCGGATCACGCCGATCACCGGCTCGGTGCTCCTCGAGCGGGCGCTCGGCGGAGCCGTCACGCTGGTGCTCGCCGGCATCGGGCTCCTGCTCGCGATCGGGCGCTACCCGATCGGCGCCTACCTGTGGATCGAGCTCGTGTTCGTGCTCGGGATGATCGCTGCAGCGTTCGTGTTCTTCTCGCGCAGCGTCCGGCGGCGGCTCGTGTTCCTCGGGCCGATCGCGCGACGGCTCCGCGTCGAGAAGGCTGCGCGCGCGGTGTACGACGGGATGCACGGCTACCGGGACCATCCCGAGGCGCTCCTGTTCGTCGCCCTGGTCACGACTGCTGCGCAGTTGACGCGCGTCGTCGGGATCTACGCATCCGGACGCGCGGTCGGGATCGATCTCTCGCTGTTGCCCTATGTCGTGCTCGGGCCGTTGCTGTTCCTCGTGATGCTCGTCCCGTTCACCGTGAACGGCATCGGGGTTCGGGAAGCGTTCTTCGTCAGCTTCCTGGGCAAGCTCAGCGTCGACCACGACCACGCGTTCGCCTGCGGCTTCCTGTTCTTCGTGATGACGATCCTGCTGGCACTGCCGGGGGTCGCGATCGTTCTCTGGGAGAACGTCTTTGGTCGAACTGCGGTGCCCGATGGAACGGCATGACGTCACCGTCATCGTCGTCACGTTCAACGCGCTGCCCTGGCTCGAGCAATGCCTCGACTCCGTCGCCGCATACGACCTGGTGGTCGTCGACCACGGCTCGACGGATGACACGCTGAACGTCGTCCGGGCGAGGCGGCCGGACGCACGCATCATCGAGCAGGAGAACAAGGGGATGGGGGGCGGCAACAACGCCGGCATGCGCGTCGCGTCGGGCCGCTACTTCTTCCTGCTCAACTCGGACGCGTGGCTTCTGGGAGACGGCCTCGAGCGCCTCGTCGCCCACGCTGATGCGCACCCTGACGCTGCGGTCGTCGGGCCCCGCCTGCGGAACCAGGACGGGACGCTGCAACGGTCGGTGCGCGGTGAACCGACTCTCTGGCGGCTCGCGACGGAGTACCTGTTCATCCGCAAGCTCGCCCCTCGCACGCGTCTTCTGAACCCGCTGTACGTGGGCGGCTTCGAGCACGACGAGGAGATCGAGGCGGACTGGCTCTACGGCCCCGCGCTGCTCGTGCGCCGTGCCGCCGTCGACGCGGTCGGCATGTTCGACGAGGCGTTCTTCATGTTCAGCGAGGAGGTCGACTGGATGACGCGCTTCCGCCGCGCCGGCTGGAAGGTCCTGTTCTTCCCGGGTGCCGAGGTGGTGCACGTCGGCGGTGCGACGCACGGCGGATCGCTGTACGTCGAGAACCTGCGCGGCCATCTTCGGTTCTTCGCGAAGCACGACGGGCCGAAGGCGGCGGAACGTGCGCGCATCCTCCTGCTCTGGTCGCTTCGTCTGCGCGCGCTCATCCAGCGGCGCGACGCGTATCGCGACGGGATTCGCTTCCTCTCGTCCGGCAGCGCAGCGACGCTGATCCGGTGACGGAGTACATCCGCCTCGCCTTCGGCACCGTGCTCGTGCTACTGCCGGGGCTCGCACTCGGGCGCACGATGTCCGAGGTGGTCGCGTGGACGATGGGCGCGCTCTTCGTCGCGTGGACCGTGGTCTTCAGCGTGCACTCGAACATCAAGCTTGCGGCGCTGATCATGCTCGCCCTCTTCGTGACCGCGCTGATCGTCCGACGGCGGCTCGCGGGCGAGCGGCGGCGACCTGGAGGCGCGATCGCGATCGGCATCGTGCTCGGCTGGTTCCTGTGGCATACGGCCGGCGCCGTCGTCGGGGACGGGTTGTTCCACGAGGCGCGCATCCGCAAGCTCGTCGGGCTCGGCGACCTGCACCTCCGCACGGTCGACGAGTTCAGGGACGGCGGCCTCCATCCCGGCTACGCGTTCCCGCTCTGGCACGGGCTCGACGCGCTCGTCGCGTGGTTCTCGGGCCTCGACCCGTCCGTGGTCATGCGTCACGAGGGCTCGCTCCTCGCACCGGTCGCGGTCGCCGTCGCGTACGAGGCGGGTGTGGCGGTCTTCCGTTCGCGCGCCGGAGGCGTGACGGTCGCTCTCGCTCAGGTGGCGCTCTTCTGCTTCGCGCCGGGCGGCGGCGGGTCGTACGCGCAGCTGTCGCAACCGGCGAACGCCGCCCGTCAGATCCTCGCCCCGGCCGCGATCGCGCTCTTCTTCTCGCGGAGCTACGCCGCCACGGTGGTGGTGTTCGGAGCGCTCGCACTCGTCCACTCGTCGTATGCGCTGTTCATGCTCGTGCCGCTCGTCGTGCTCGCGTACCGCGAGTGGCGCTCGTACCTCGCGGCGGCTGCGCCCGTTGTCGCCGTTCTGCTGTGGCTTCGCCCGCTCGTCAAGGAGACGCGAGCGCACAACCCGAGCGACGTCGAGCGCCTGCGCGGCTTGCAGCAGTACGCCGACCAGCTCGTGGTCTCCGGCCCACACCACTTCCGGCTCGCGCCCGAGGTGCTCGGCCGGACCGGGGCCGTCGCGATTGCGGCGCTCTTCCTCCTTCCGCTCACCGCGCTCGCGATCCGCAGACGGTGGGCGCAGTACGTGCTCGGTGGGTCGCTGCTGATCCTCCTGCTGATGGAGGTGCCGTGGCTCTTCGTGCACCTCTCCGATGCGGCGTCGCTCTCGCAGGCGCGGCGCGCAGCCGGGTTCGCCCCGCTGCCGTTCGCGTTCGCGGGGGCGTTCGCGCTCGCGGCGCGGCGGTTCGTCGCGCTGCCCGCCGCGCTCGTGGCGGGGATCGCGCTCCAGCTCGTCTGGCCCGGTGACTTCGGCGTGGGCCTGCGTCACGGCGGTCCCGCGCTCGCGACGTGGGTGGCCCTGGTCGGCGGGCTCGTCGCGCTCGCCGTCGTGCTCGTGCTGCGTCCGCAGCCGGTGCAGGAGCACCATCGACGCGCAGCTGCAGCAGCGGCGCTCTTCGTGCTCCCGGTCGTCGTGCACGGCTTCTCCCACTGGGAGCCGCGCAACCCGAGCGATCCCGATGCGCTTTCTGCACGCCTCGTTCACAACCTGCGAACACGCGTGCCCGAAGGTTCCACCGTGATCGCGCCGGTGCGCACGAGCTACGAGGTCGCCGCGGTCGCACCGGTGTACGTCGTCGCCGCACCTGCAACGCACGTCGCGAACACGAACGCGAACGACCCGTACCGGCGCGTCGCCGACGTCCACCGCTGGATCGCCACGCACGATCCGGCGATCGCCCGCAAGTACGGCGCCACCTGGCAGATCCTCGGCGGCCGCTTGAGTAGGGTGCCGTCC
>JAICUZ010000155.1 GCA_025935595.1 Burkholderiales bacterium | reverse complement strand
GGACGTGATCGTGCGGCAGGAGGACTGCGGCACCGACGACCACATCGACCTGCCGCTGCGTACGTCCGAGGGCCTGAACAAGTCGCTGCTCGGGCGGGTCATCTCGGGCGACTTCCACAAGCCGCTCGCGTCCGGGAAGCCGGGCAAGACGGTCGTCGCCGAGGACGGCACAGTCGTGACGCTCGCGGTGCTCGAGGCGATCGAGGCCGAGCTCGGCGAGGACACAACCGTCCCCGTTCGCTCGGTGCTCAAGTGCCGCGCCGAGACAGGTGTGTGCCAGACCTGCTACGGCATCTTCCCGGCGACAGGCGAGATGTGCGAGATCGGTGACGCAGTCGGCATCATCGCCGCGCAGTCGATCGGCGAGCCGGGCACGCAGTTGACGATGCGGACGTTCCATACCGGTGGTGTGGCCGGCGCCGACATCACGCACGGCCTCCCGCGGGTCGTCGAGATCTTCGAGGCTCGGAACCCGAAGGGTGCTGCGGTGCTCGCCGAGGTCGGCGGCACGGTGGCGCTCGAGCAGACCGAGCGTGGGCCGAAGATCACGATCACGCCGAACGAGGTCGGCGCGAACGGGGAGCTCGGCGATCCGATCGAGTACCAGCTGCCGCGGCGCACGAGGCTGCTCGTCGGGAACGGCCAGCTGGTCGAGCCGGGCGACGCCCTCAACGAGGGCTCGCAGAACCCGACCGACCTGCTCGCGCTCAAGGGCTCGACGAACACCGAGCTGTACCTCGTCGGTGAGGTGCAGAAGGTCTACAAGAGCCAGGGCGTGGAGATCCACGACAAGCACATCGAGCTGATCGTCCGGCAGATGCTGAAGAAGGTGCGCGTCGAGACGAACGGCGACACCGACCTGCTCCCGGGCCAGCTCGTCGACAAGGTCGTCTACGAGCGCGAGAACGGCAAGGTGAAGGCAAAGGGCGAGAAGGCGACGAACGAGCCGCTCATCCTCGGCATCACCAAGGCGTCGCTCGCGACGGAGTCGTTCCTGTCGGCCGCCTCCTTCCAGGAGACGACGAAGGTGCTGACGGACGCGTCGATCGAGGGCAAGGTCGACCGGCTGCTCGGGCTGAAGGAGAACGTGATCATCGGGAAGCTGATCCCGGCGGCCACGGGCCTGAAGCGGTACCGGTCGATCGACATCGCTCCGTCGGAGCCGATCGTGCGCGAGGCGTACGAGCGGGACACGCTTCTGCAGGCGCTCGAGGAGATCGGCCAGGACACCTCGGCAATCGACTTCGGCGGGCTCGAGACCACGTTCGGCGGCGAGCCGGGCTCGGACGAGACGTCGTCGCACGAGGCCGGCGAGGCAGAGGAGACCCCGGAGGTCGACTCGCCGCTCGACGACTGAACTGCGCGGGGTGTCTGACACCGCTGGTGTCAGACACCTGTTCGCACTGCTACAACGACCCGTCGTGAGGCGGGTCGTTGTCGTTCTCGGGTTGCTCCTCGCGCTGGGAGGGTCGGCTCGTGCCGACGCCCCGGGCCCGCTCCCGTGCGGCCTTCCGCAAACCGCGCCGCTGTGGGTCGACTACGCCGACGGCATGGTTCCGTTCTGGTCGACGATCTTCGCCCGGCCGGGTGTCGTCGGGGCGGCGTCCAACTTCATCGTCCCGCCGCAGCTGCGCGCGAAGGGCGCGAAGACCGTCTACTTCGACCTCTATCTGGTGAACCGCGTCGGCACGCCGTCGAAGCCGGTTGACCCGTCCGTCGTCGAGGCGCGCGCCGACAAGCTGTTCGACACCGCGGCGGCGTCGTCGGGGTGCGCGACTCCGCTGATCGCGCTCAACGAGCTCGCCGGCGCGAACCTGCCGACGCCGTGGACTGCGACGACCGCGCAGTACCGCGCGAATGTGCTCGAGCTCGTGCAGCGGTTGGCGGAGCGCGGCGCGCGGCCGTTCCTGCTCCTGCCGAAGAGGCCGTACACACACGACGACGCGGCCGACGAGTGGTGGCGTCAGGCGGCGCAGGTCGCAGACCTCGTGCCGGAGGTCTATTTCAGCGGCCCGTCGGTCGCCAAGCAGGGTGCGGTGCAGGGCAGCCGCAGACTGCGCGGCGTGATGCGGACGCGGATGGAGGACCTGATCCAGATCGGGATCCCGACGAGCCGGCTCGGGATGATGCTGCAGTTCTCTTCGACGCGCGGTGCCGGCGGCCGCGAGGGGTTGCAGCCGCTCGGGACGTGGCTCGACGTCGTCAAGTGGGAGGCGCTCGCGGCGAAACAGGTCGCGTACGAGCTGCACGTCCCGACGATCTGGTCGTGGGGCTGGGCGTCGTTCAACCCGTCCGGGAACGACCCGGACAAGCCGATCGTCGCGTGCACCTACCTCTGGACGCGCGACCACTCGCTCTGCGACGCGCCTGCGCTCGCGGGCGCGCAGCTCGATCAGTCCCTCGACGTCGGCGCGACGCTGCCGGCGGGGACCGTGTGCCTGCTCGGGAAGGCGACGCTGAAGGCCGCCGACCTCGCCGCCATGGCGCGCGTCACGGGCGACCGCGACGTCGCGTTCTCCGCGGTCTTCGAGCACGCCGTCCTCGCGGGCGCGAAGCGCGCCGACCCCGCAGCCGTCGTGGCCGCCGAGCGTGGGGTGGTGCTCGACCGGTTCCACGGGTCGCGGGACGCGTACCTCGCCGCGCTCGGCAAGGCGAAGGTGACGCAGGCGCTCGCGCGGACGATCCTCGGCGACGAGCTCCGGCGGCGGGCGGTCGAGGCGACGCTCCATGTCGCTCCGCCGACCGCGGGAGAGGTGCAGGACTGGTACGCGAGTCACGCCTCGGTTCAGGCACGGGCCGTGCGCATGAAGAAGAAGGTCTCGCTCGTGCTCGCGCCGGCCGACCGTGTCTTTGCGCTCGCTGCCGGCCGGACCGTCACGATCGGCGGCAAGAAGGTGACGGCGCTCGGCGAAGTCGGGCCGCTCGCCGCGTTCCCGTTCGCGCTGGCCGCCCCGACGGCCAGGGCTGCCCTCGTCGGCGAGCTGAAAGGGGCGGCCTTCGAAACCTGGATCCGCCGCCGTGAGAATCAGAGCCTGGACGATCTTGCCTGCACCCACGACCAGCGCCCGTTGCCGTCTGCGGTCGACCTGACCGACTGGGCGCCGTTCCTCTCCCTCGGTTAGGCTCGCCCCGCGGGGTCGCGAGCGAGGAGGGCGAAGATGGTCGCACGGGTAGCGCGCTTCGAGGGGATGGACATGGCGAAGGCGCAGGAGACCATGGGTGAGGCCGAAGCGATCATTCGGCCGATCGTCGAGGGGATGCCGGGCTTCGCCGGGCGGATGGACTTCGCCGGCGACGGCGAGTTCATCTCGATCACCCTGTTCGACAGCGCGGCGGACGCCGCGGCGGCCGAGCAGACCTTCGACGAGGAGTTGCCGAAGCAGCTCGGGGCGCTCTACCAGAGCTGGGGCGGACGGCGCGCTGCAGTCGGCGTCTTCCAGGTGGTGTCCGACGTAAGGAAGTAGAGGTGCGGAGCCGTTTGCGGCTCCGAAGCCGTTTCGCTACCATGCCGCGGTCGGCGGGAGCCGTGCGCTTCCCCGCCGTTTTTTCCTGCCTATACGACCCGAACGAGGAGACCCGGTCTCGGTCGCCTTTCGCCGAGAAACCACACATCTTATGCCCACCGTCAACCAGCTGATTCGCAAGGGCCGCGCCAAGAAGCGCGGAAAGCTGAAGACGCCTGCCCTCACCGGCGCGCCGCAAAAGCGTGGCGTCTGCACGCGCGTCTCGACGGTCACCCCGCGTAAGCCGAACTCGGCACTCCGCAAGATCGCCCGAGTCAGGCTCACGAACGGGCTCGAGGTCGGTACCTACATCCCGGGCGAAGGCCACAACCTGCAGGAGCACTCGGTCGTCCTGATTCGCGGCGGCCGCACGAGCGACCTGCCGGGCTTCCGCTACAAGGTGATTCGCGGCGCGCTCGACACCGCCGGTGTCGGCGACCGCAAGCAGGCGCGCTCGCGCTACGGCGCGAAGAGGTCGAGCTGATGCCGCGCCGCGCAGAGATCCAGCCCCGTCCGGTCATCTCCGACCCGATCTACGACAGCCAGCTCGTCACCCAGCTGATGAACCGCGTGATGCTGGACGGCAAGAAGTCGGTCGCCGAGAAGGTTGTCTACGGCGCGCTCGAGAAGGTCGGCGAGCGCACGGGGCGGCCGCCGGTCGAGGTGCTCGAGCAAGCGGTGAAGACGGTCACGCCGGTCCTCGAGGTTCGCTCCCGCCGGGTCGGCGGCGCGAACTACCAGGTCCCGGTCGAGGTGCCGCAGCGGCGCGGTCGCACGCTCGCGCTGCGCTGGCTCGTCACGTTCTCACGCGACCGCCGCGAGAAGCACATGGTCGACAAGCTCGCCGGCGAGATCCTCGACGCGCTCGAGCAGCAGGGGAACGCGTACAAGCGCAAGGACGACATGTATCGGATGGCGCAGGCCAACAAGGCATTCGCGCACTACCGCTGGTAACGGAAGGAAGCTTTGGCAGTAATGGCAGAAAGAGTGGCGCTGGACCGCGTCCGCAACATCGGGATCATGGCCCACATCGATGCGGGCAAGACCACGACGACGGAGCGGATCCTCTACTACACCGGCCGCACCCACAAGATGGGCGAGGTCCACGAGGGCGCGGCGACGATGGACTGGATGGCGCAGGAGCAGGAGCGCGGCATCACGATCACGTCTGCCGCGACGACCGCCTTCTGGCGCGACCACCGGGTGAACATCATCGACACGCCCGGGCACGTGGACTTTACGGTCGAGGTCGAGCGGTCACTGCGCGTGCTCGACGGCGCAGTCGCCGTCTTCGACTCGGTCGCCGGCGTCCAGCCGCAGTCCGAGACCGTCTGGCGCCAGGCCGACAAGTACAAGGTCCCGCGCATCGCGTTCATCAACAAGATGGACCGCACCGGCGCGAACTTCTTCGCCGCCGTGCAGTCGATGATCGACCGCCTCGGCGCGAACCCCGTGCCGATCCAGATCCCGATCGGGCAGGAGGACGCCCACCGCGGCGTCGTCGACCTCGTCGAGATGAAGGCGATCGTCTACAAGGACGACCTCGGCCAGGACTTCGAGGTGACGGACATCCCGGCCGAGCTCCTCGAGCAGGCGCAGGAGTACCACCACCAGTTGATCGACGCCGTCTCCAACTTCGACGACGAGGTGCTCGAGGCGTACCTCACCGACGAGAACTCGGTCACCGCGGAGATGGTCAAGCGTGCGATCCGCATCGGCACGCTGTCGGACGAGATCACGCCGGTGCTGCTCGGCAGCGCGTTCAAGAACAAGGGCGTGCAGCCGCTCCTCGATGCCGTCATCGACTACCTGCCGAGCCCGCTCGACGTGCCGCCGGTGCAGGGCATCGACCCGAAGACCGAGGGCGAGCTCGAGCGCAAGGCATCGCTGGACGAGCCGTTCTCGGCGCTCGCATTCAAGGTGATGTCCGACCCGTACGTCGGCAAGCTGACGTACTTCCGCGTGTACAGCGGAAAGCTGAAGGCCGGCGACCGCGTGCTCAACACGACGACCGGCAAGACCGAGCGCGTCGGCCGCATCCTCCAGATGCACGCGAACAGCCGCGAGGAGCGCGAAGAGATCGGCGCGGGTGAGATCGCCGCGGGTGTCGGGCTCAAGTCGACGACGACCGGCGACACGCTGTCGCTCGAGTCGGCGCCGATCGTGCTCGAGTCGATGACCTTCCCCGATCCGGTCATCTCGGTCGCCGTCGAGCCGAAGTCGAAGGCCGACCAGGACAAGCTGGGCAGTGGTCTCTCACGGCTCGCCGAGGAGGACCCGACCTTCCGCGTCACCTCAGACGAAGAGACCGGCCAGACGATCATCTCCGGGATGGGCGAGCTCCACCTCGAGATCATCGTCGACCGCCTGAAGCGCGAGTTCTCCGTCGACGCGAACGTGGGCCGGCCGCAGGTCGCGTACCGCGAGACGGTCTCGAAGCGCGTCGAGCGCATCGAGGGCAGGTTCGTCCGCCAGACCGGCGGCCGCGGTCAGTACGGCCACGCCCAGATCAACCTGCAGCCGAACGAGCCGGGCTCGGGCTACGAGTTCGTCAACAAGATCGTGGGCGGCGTCATCCCGCGCGAGTACATCCCCTCGGTCGACCTCGGCATCCAGGAGGCGATGGAGTCGGGCATCCTCGCGGGCTACCCGGTCGTCGACGTCCGCGTCACGCTCGTCGAGGGCTCGTACCACGAGGTCGACTCGAGCGAGATGGCGTTCAAGATCGCCGGCTCGATGGCCTACAAGGAGGCCGCGAAGCGGGCGAACCCCATCATCCTCGAGCCGATGATGAACGTCGAGGTGGTCTGCCCCGACGCGTACATGGGCGACATCCTCGGCGACCTGTCGTCGCGCCGCGGCAAGATCGGCGGCATGACGCAGCGCGGCGAGGCGCAGGTCATCGCCGCGAGCGTGCCGCTCTCGGAGATGTTCGGCTACTCCACCAAGCTCCGCTCGCAGCCGCAAGGGCGCGCGGTGTACTCGATGGAGTTCAGCCACTACGAGGAAGTGCCGAAGGCGAAGGCCGAAGAGATCATCAACAAGGTGAAGGCATAAAGGCGGCTGTGGGCTGTGAGCTCTTGGCTTTCGGCTGCAGC
>JAICUZ010000272.1 GCA_025935595.1 Burkholderiales bacterium | reverse complement strand
TCCTCGGCGACCGCGAGCGCCTCGGCGAAGTCGGCAGCCAATTGCGGTGCCGCCTCGCTCGGGCCGACCGGATGCACGTGCACCCGCAGGAAGCCGATCGTGTCGATCGCGGCCAGGTTCGCCTTGAGCGCGCGCGCCAACGTCCCCGGCCGGCCGTCGTGCCGTACGAGCATCTCGAGCACGGGCTCGAGGCCGTTGTCGTCGAAGAGCCCCCCGAGCGCGTCGGGATCGATCCCGAGCTCGTCGCCGATCTCGCCGGGCCGGTCGCTGCGGATCTGCACCGTGTCGAAGCCGGCAGACGACGCGAACGCCAGCTCCTCCTCGGGCGGGCGCCAGTTGCCGCCGGTGTGGCGGCCGAAGAACCGCCCCAGCATGCCGATGTCCACTACGCGGCGACGCGTTGGCGAGAGAGCACGAGCTGCGCGATCTGGATCGCGTTCAGCGCGGCCCCCTTGCGGAGGTTGTCGCACGCGAGGAAGAGCGCAAGGCCACGGTCGACGGTCGGGTCGCGGCGAATGCGGCCGACGAGCACGTCGTCGCCGCCGGCCGCCTTGCCGGGGGAGGGGAAGTCGTCGAGTCGCACCGACGGTGCACTGCCGAGGATCGCCTTCGCCTGCTCGGACGTCAGCTCGTCCTCGGTCTCGATCCACACAGCTTCTGCGTGGCCGACCATGACGGGCACTCGGATGCACGTCGCCTGGACCGGCAGGTCGGGTAGTTCCATGATCTTCTGCGTCTCGGCGCGGAGCTTCGACTCCTCGTCGAACTCGTCGCCGTCGAAGTCCCAGTCCATGCGCAGGTCGTGCTCGGCTTGCGACTCGTTGCGAAGGCGCTCCATCGACTGAGCGCCCGCGCCGGAGACGGATTGGTACGTCGCGAGGCGCACGCGCGTCAGTCCGGCGGCGTCGTGCAGCGGCTTCAACACGCAGGTGAGCGGGATCGTGCAGCAGTTCGGGTTGGCAATGATGTCACCGGTCGCGCGCACGCCGTTCACCTCGGGCACGACGAGCGGGTAGCGGGGGTCGAGGCGGTACGCGGACGACTTGTCGATCGCGACCGCCCCGCCCGAGGCGGCGTGAGGGACGAGCTCGCGGGAGGCGCCGGTGCCGACCGAGAAGAGGAAAAGATCGACGTCACCGCGCGCGAGCGCCTCCGGCGTCGCTTCCTCGACCGTGAACCGCCCGAGCTGTTTGCCGGCCGACCGCGCCGACGCGAAGACACGCACGTTGTCGTAGCCCTCGCGTGCGAGTAGCTCGAGCGTGACCGTGCCGACCGCGCCGGTCGCACCGACGACGCCGATCGTCGGCTCAGGCACGAACGCGCTCCTCGGCGTACGCGCGGAAGCGCTCATGGACGGCCCGCACTGCACGCTCCACCTCCGCTGCGCGGATGACGCACGAGACGCGAATCGACGACGTGGAGATGATCTCGATGTTGATGCCTGCCTCGGCGAGGGCGTCGAACATGTCGGCGGCGACGCCCGGGTGGCTCTTCATTCCCGCTCCGATCAGCGAGACCTTCGCGATGTCCGCGTCTTGCTCGACCTGAGCGCCGCCGAGGTCGGCGCAGAGTCGCTCCAGCATCGGCCGGGCGACCGGCAGGTCGGTCTTCGGCATCGTGAACGAGATCGTCGCCTCGCCGTCTCGCGAGCTGTTCTGGACGATCATGTCGATGTTCACGCCGGCCGCGGCGAGCTCGCGGAACACCTGCGCCGCCACCCCCGGGCGGTCGGGCACGCCGATGATCGACACCTTCGCCTCCGAGGTGTCGTGCGTGACGCCTGAAATGATCGCCTTCTCGAGCACCAGGTCACCTTCCTCGCCGATCCAGGTCCCGGCGCCGTCGACGAACGTCGACCGCACGCGGAGACGGACACCGTAGCTGCGCGCGATCTCGATCGACCGTAGCGCCATCACCTTCGCACCCGACGCCGACATCTCGAGCATCTCCTCGTAGCTGACCGTGTCGAGCTTCAGGGCGTCGGGGACGATCCGCGGGTCGGCGGTGAACACGCCCGGAACATCCGTGAAGATCTCGCAGGCGTCGGCGCCGAGCGCCGCCGCGAGCGCGACCGCGGTCGTGTCGGAGCCACCCCGGCCGAACGTCGTCACGTCATGGGTCGACGAGGACACCCCTTGGAAGCCGGCGACGAGCACGATCCTGTTCTCGGCGAGCGCGTCGTGGATGCGCGTGGCGCGCACCTCCACGATCTTCGCCCTGGTGTGGCTCGCGTCGGTGACGATCCCCGCCTGCGAGCCGGTGAACGACACCGCCTCGTGGCCGAGGTCGTGAATCGCCATCGCGCACAGCGCGTTCGAGATGCGCTCGCCGGTCGAGACCAGCATGTCGTACTCGCGCGGGTGCGGTTCCGGCGAGACCTCGTGCGCGAGCCGGATCAGCTCGTCGGTCGTGTGACCCATCGCGGAGAGGACGGCGACGACCTTCGCGCCTTCCTCGTGGGCGGCGACGAGGCGCGCCGCGACGCGCTTCAGCTTGTCGGTGTCGCCGACGGAGGTTCCGCCGAACTTCATCACCACGAGCCCAGGGGTGCGGCCGAGCAGCTGGACGCTCGGGACCGCCTCGAAGTGAAGCGTCGTCATTCTGCGACAGTGTAGGGATGAGGCTGCGGCGTCCTTTGTCGCTTCGGCAGTGGGTCGTGCTCGGGTTCGGCGCCGTCGGGATCGGCCTCCTGCCCTGGGCGTTCTGGCTCTCTTCCTCGCTGCCGGCGACGCATCAGTCGGCCCACTGGGATCTCGCGTGGTCCGGGTTCGACGTCGGGCTCGCCGCGTGCTTCTGCGGCACGGCGATCGCCGCCTATCGTCGCGCGATCGCGTGGGCGGGGGCGTTCGCGGCGGCGACGGGGACGTTGCTGGTGGTCGACGCCTGGTTCGACGTGATCCTCGAGAGCCACGGCAACGAGCGCGGCACGGCGATCTTCGAGGCGGTCGTCTTCGAGTTGCCGGCCGCGGCCGTGTGCTTCTGGATCGCGTTCCGGACGGAACGTTTTGTCTCGCGCGCGCTACATCTCGCGCCGGCCGGAGAGCGCGCGGCCGAGGGTGACCTCGTCGGCGTACTCGAGGTCCCCGCCGACGGGAAGCCCGCTCGCGAGCCGGGTGACGCGGACGCGTCCTCGTAGCCGGTCGGCGAGGAACGCGGCGGTCGCCTCGCCCGTCATGTTCGGGTTCGTGGCGAGGACGACTTCCTGCACGCCGTTCGCCTCGACGCGACGAAACAGCTCGTCGATGCGGAGGTCGCTCGGCTCCACGCCGTCGAGAGGCGAGAGCGCGCCGCCGAGGACGTGATAGAGCCCGCGGAACTCGTGCGTGCGCTCGAGCGACACGACGTCGACGGGCTGCTCCACGACGCAGATGAGTGCGTGGTCGCGGCGCTGGTCGAGGCAGATGCCGCAGAGCTCCTCCTCGGTCAGGTTCCCGCACTCGCGGCAGAAGCGCACGCGTTCCTTGACCTCCTGGAGCGCCGAGGAGAGGGCGAGCGCCTCGTCGGCAGGCCGCTGGAGGATGTGGAACGCGAGGCGCTGCGCGGTACGCGCGCCGATTCCCGGCAGGCGGGTCAGCTGCGCGACGAGGTTCTCGACGGACGGGCTGAACACCGCGCCATTGTGCCGCGCCGAGTCGGCTGTCCCGGACGAGCCGCCCCTGGCCACGACCGGTGCCAGGCACGGTGACGGAAGTGACACCGAATCCGCACAAGACCGTGACATTCCGCATAGGGAGCGGAGGATCACCGCCGTC
>JAICUZ010000300.1 GCA_025935595.1 Burkholderiales bacterium | reverse complement strand
CTCGACGACGTCCTCCTCGGTCGCCGGCGCGTCGTCGTCGGTCTCCTCATGCCCACGTTCGCCGAGCGCGAAATCGACCGCGAGCTTCCGGCCCGTCACCTCGTACAGCGCCTCCCGGAGCATCGCCGCGTTCTTCGGATCCTCGGCGAGCTTCAAGTGGAACGACGCCGTCTGGGGAAACTCGAGCGTCAGCGTGTCGCCGGCGAGCGCCGACGGGTGCGCCTCGGCGAGCGTCTTGCCGATCGGAATCGACCGTGACTCAACCGCAGGGAGAATCGTGCGGCGCCATGCCTCCTGAAGCTGTCCGAGCTCCACCTCCATCTCCGGCGGGGGCGCCGGCTTCGGCGTCGGCGCGCGGACGGGAACGGGCTCAGTGCTTGCTGGTCGTCCGTGCTCGAGCACCTCGATCCGGTGGGCGAGCGCCTCGCGCGACAGGTCGGACGACGTTCTCGTGACCTTGACGAGCGCGAGTTCCAGAGGCAGTCGCGGGTCGCCACCTTGGCGCATGTCGTCGACCGCGACGGCCAGCAGGTCGATCAGGCGGACGACGGTCGCCGGCGGCAGCTGGTTTGCCTGTTCGCGCAGGCGTTCCTTCGCCTCGTCGGTGACGGGGATCGACTCGGGGACTTCGTGCATGTGCTGGACGAGCAGCAGGTGGCGCAGATGTTCGAGCAGGTCGAGCACGAGCCGACCGAGATCCTGCCCCTGCGACGAGAGCTCTTCGAGGAAGAGGAGCGCCTCGGCCGTCTCGCTCGCTGCGACCATGTCGACGAGGCGGAACAGCACTTCGTCCTCAACCGCTCCCAGCAGCTGCAGGACGTCCTGCACGGTGATCGTGCCGCCGGTGGCCGCGGCGAGCTGGTCGAGTGTCGACTCCGCGTCGCGGTAGGCGCCGCGGCCGCCGCGCGCGATCAGCGCGAGCGCTGCGTCCGGCACGTCGATTCCCTCGCCGTCGGAGATCAGCCGGAGCTTGCGGACGAGTTCAGGGAGGCGCGGCCGCTGGAAGACGAACGTCTGGCAGCGTGAGCGCACGGTCGCGAGCACCTTCTGCAGCTCCGTCGTGCAGAACACGAACATGAGGTGGGGCGGAGGCTCCTCGATCAGCTTGAGGAGCGCGTTCCAAGCCGGCTCAGTCAGCTGGTGCGCCTCGTCGAGGATGTAGACCTTGTACTGCCCCTCGACCGGCTGCAGCAGGACGCGCTCGCGGATGTCGCGGATGTCGTCGATGCCACGCTGCGATGCCGCGTCCATCTCGATCACGTCGAGCGAGGTGCCGTTCGCGATCGCGACGCACGCATGGCACGTGCCGTCGGGGGTCGGGGTGGGGCCGTGCGCGCAGTTGACCGCCTTCGCAAGGATGCGCGCAAGCGACGTCTTGCCGGTCCCCCGCGGCCCGGCGAACAGGTACGCCTGTCGCACCTTGCCCTGCGCGACCGCATTCGTGAGCGTCCGCACGACCGCTTCCTGCCCGACCACCTCCGCAAAGGTCTGGGGGCGGTACTTGCGGTAGAGCGCGGCCACGCGTCGATTCTCGCAGCTAGGAGCTGGTCGCGAGAGGCGCATCGGCCACGAACGGCGGGCCTGGTTCGGATGCCTCCTCGGCGTGGGCGGCGTTCAGCAGGGGGAGCCGCAGCTCGAAGACCGCGCCGCCGCCCGGCGCGTTCCGTGCGGCGCACGAACCGCCGTGGGCGCGGGCGATCGCTGCGGCGATCGAGAGGCCGAGCCCGACGCCGCCCTCTCGGCGCGAGCGAGACATGTCGGCGCGGGCGAACCGCTCGAAGATGCGCTCGAGCACGACGGGGTCGATGCCGCCGCCGCCGTCGGACACGGACAGGACGACGTCGTCCGCGTCGCCGCGCGCCGAGAGCTCGATCAGGTCGTACTCCTCGGTGTGCTGCACCGCGTTCTCGAGCAGCGCGTCGAGCGCTGCGCGCAGCCACGTCTCGTCGGCATACAGCACGACGTCGACGACCGGGCCGAGGCGCCAGGCACGCGGCGCGACCTCCGCCCAGCGAAGCACCACGTCCTCGACGAGCGTGACGAGTGGCACCGGTCCACGGTCGAGCCATTCGCCACGCTCCGCCCGAGTGAGGAGCAGGATGCGATCGATCAGCCGCTCCATCCGGGTCAGCTCCTCCGACACGACTTCGATCTCGCGGTCGTTCGGGCCGAGGCGCCGCGCCAGCAGGTCGAGGTGCCCGCGCGCGATCGTCACCGGCGTGCGCAGCTCGTGCGAGACGTTCTGGACGAGGCGCTCCTGCTGCTCGAGCAGCGCCGCCCGTTCGCCGGCAAGCTGCTCGACCGTCTGGTGCATCAGCACCCGCCGCCGTGCGTGCCACACCATGGCGAGGAACATCGCCGACATCAGCGGAACCTCGAACAGCTCGCCCCAGAGCTGCAAGCCGTCGAACGCGTCGGCGAGGATCGAGGCGCCCGTACCGATGACGACCGCCCCGAGGACGATTCCGGTGACGGTGAGCGACCACACCCGGAAGCCGTACAGCAACGTCAACGTGATCCAGATCACGTGGAACGGGATCGTCTCCCACGACGGCCAGCCGATCATCGTCGCCAGGCAGACGACGGCGAGCGCGCCCCAGGCTGTTTCGACCCTGTTAGGCGGCCACGCGATAGCCGGCATTCCTCACCGTCTCGATCGTCTCGGTCGAACCGAGCTTCTTCCGTAGCCGCCGGACGCACACGTCGACGACGTTCGATCCCGGATCGAAGCTGTACCCCCAGACCTCGGAGAGCAGGCGCTCGCGGCTCACGATCTCGCCCGGATGGCATACGAGGTGGTACAGCAGGCGAAACTCGCGGTCGGAGAGATCGACGATGCGGTCGCCGACCTGCGCCCGCCGGCGGGCAAGGTCGAGCTCGATGGAGCCGGCGCGAATGTGTGAACCGCCGCTCGAGTCGCCGCCACGCCGGAGGTGCACCCTCACGCGCGCCACGAGCTCGTCAAAGGAGAACGGCTTTGCCAGGTAGTCGTTCGCGCCGAGGTCGAAGCCGCGCAGCTTCGTCGGCAGGTCGGAGCGCGCGGAGAGGATGAGAACCGGGACGTCGCCTCGCGCCTGCCGAGGCTCCGAGAGCACGCGCAAGCCGTCGAGCCGCG
>JAICUZ010000233.1 GCA_025935595.1 Burkholderiales bacterium | reverse complement strand
AGCGTTACCCAAACCGCCCCGTTCAGCGTCTTAGCCCACTGCCGAGCGAGCGTCGTCTTGCCGTAGCCGGCCGGTGCCAACAACAGGATCGTCCGGGCATCGGTTTCGTCGAGCAGTTTGATCAGGCGCGGACGCTCGATGATCCGCGATTCCCTGCGAACGACTTTCGGTTGTGTCGCGTTTGCCGCCATGCCTGCCGCCATCGTCGGAACGAGTCTGCGCCGAGGTGGCAACGCTACGCCTACGACGCCCACGAAGTAAAGGGGGGCCGGCGTCCGCGGCCGAGGGGTTCGCCGCGGACGCCGCTTCGCCGTCAGCCCCCGTTCTCGGCACGCGCCGAGGCCAGCCGCCTCGCCAACGGGTCCTCGCCCGTCAACAGCCGGAAGGCGACTGGAATCTGCCGCCGCCGCGGGACGCCGAGCTTCTGGCGCAAGACATCGCAGTGCGCCTTCGCCGTCCGGGGAGAGATGCCGAGCACCAGCCCGACCTCCTCGTTCGACAAGCCTTGCGCGATCAACTCGACCACCTCGCGCTGGCGGGAGGTGATGCCCATTGGATCTCCGATTGCCAGCATGCTGCGAGGCTACGGCGGCGTTGCCAGGCTAGGTATCGGCCGAAGGGTGTATCGCTCGTCAGGCGTGCGCGTGCGCGCGGCCGCCCAGGAACGACGCCTCGTGACCGCGTGCGTTCGCCGTCGCCAGTTCGTCCCGCGACAAGGCGCCGATCCGGAACAGCAGCTCGAACTCGTCCCGCAGATGCGTCCGCATCATCTCCGGCCCGTCCGTCGCGATCGTGAACGCGACGCCGTTCTCGACGAACGCGCGGAACGTCTCGCGCACCTCGTCCTCGTCGCGGAGCGCCTTCGTGAGCAGGTTCGACGTCGGACAGATCTCGAGCGTGACGTCCGCTGCGCGGATCGCCGACATCAGCTCCGGGTCGCGCGCCGCGAGGATGCCGTGACCGAGCCGGTCTGGCCGCAGCGCCTCGACGACCTCGCCGATCTCCTCGACGCCGTGGTCGCCGCCTTCCTCGCCGACGTGGATCGTCACGCCGAGCCCGCCGTCGCGTGCCAGGTCGACGTGCTCGCGGATCTGCGTGTAGTCGTACCGCGCGCCACCAGGCCGCGGTCCGGCGATGTCGACGCCGACGATTCCGCGCGAGCGATAACGCAGCGCCTTCTCGATGATCACCATGTTCTGGTCTGCGCTGAACGTGCGGTCCATCATCAGGATGAGCCCGGCGCGAACCTGCGGGTACTCGAGCGAGGCGATGTCGAGTCCGCGCGTCGCGGCGAGGATGATGTGGTCGAGGTCGCGCTCGCCGCCGCGGTTGCGCTTCATCGGGTTGAACCGAAGCTCGAGCGTCGTGATCCGCTGCGAGCGGTACGCGCCGCCGATGGCTGCATGGACGCTTCGCTCGACGGCGAGCGGCGAGCTCTGGATCAGCTCCGCGAGGTGGTAGATCCGGTCGAGCGAGTCGAGGTCGGGAACGCCGCGCGGGTCTGAGACCGTGACCAGGCGGTCGAACTCCTCGTAGTCGCGCGTCGGGAGGTGGATGCCCTGTTCGTGCGCGAGGCTCCACATGATGTCCGAGGCAACGGAGCCGCCGAGATGGGTGTGGAGCTCGGCGAGGCCTTCGTCGAACATGCCGAGCAGTCTATGGTCACGGCGTGTCACTGAACGAGCTGTTCGACGGAGCTCGGAGCCGGATTCGGCGCTACACGCCGACGGAAGCGCACGCCGCCATGCAGGCCGGCGCGGTCATCGTCGACATCCGTGAGCGGTTCTCGCGCGAGCACGACGGCGTCATCCCGGGCGCCTACCACGTGCCGCGTACCGTGCTCGAGTGGCGGGTCGCCTCCGACGAGTACCGCAACCCAGCGCTCCAGGACAAGCGGCTGATCCTCGTGTGTGACCACGGCTTCTCGACCGTCTTCGCCGCCTCGATGCTCATCGACCTCGGCTTCGACGTCGGCGACGTGATCGGTGGCTTCGAAGCGTGGAAGGCCGACGGGCTCGAGACCGGTATCGCGCGGCCGTACGACGGGCTGCCCGGCAACGGGCCGCCCGACTAGCTCATGCGTAGCTCCAGCTCGGCTCGGCGAACTCGAAGTCCGCACCGGGGTGGGGCGTGCCGCGGAATCGTGCGACGCGAATGAGCGTCGTGAGGGCGGTGCCGTGCTCGCCGGTGATGCTCGCGCGTGCTTCGAGCGGACGCAGCTCGCGTGCCAGCCATGGAGACGTGACGCGGCCGCCGAAGAGGACGACATTTCGCGTCCCCGGCAGCGCAGCGCTCGGCACGATCGCGCCAATGTGGCCCGCCGCGCGCAATGTATCGGCGAGATCCTGGCACGCTGCATAGTCGTCGGCGACCCACCGGTCGGCGTAGGGAATCTCGACGAGCCCGTCGTCCGGGACGTCGACCGCCCAGGTCCGCAGATCGAGGGCGCGGGCGTCGTCAACCGTGCGCGCGTCGAAGAAACGCAGCGCCTCGGCGTGGGGGCCGAGAGGATGGAGGCACAGGTACTGCGTCGGTTCGGGCTCGTCGCCCCGGTGGTAGCGGCCGGGCCGGGTCTGCGCCTGGAACGACGTACGGAGCGGAGTCCGGTAACGCGTTTGCCTGAAGCAGATCAAGCGAACGCGGTCGCGCGTGTCTCGTTCGCGAGCGCGATCAGCTCGGGAAGACGCTCGGGACGGTCGAGGAGATCGATCGGACGCTTGCGACCGAGCTGAGGCACGCGGTGTGAGAACCACCAGATCACACCCGCGGGCGTGAGCGAGAACCTCAACTGGTTGACGATCCGCGCGACCACCCGGACACGGCGGAGGTCGTCGCCCTCGGGGCCGGCCTTCTCGGTCGGTGAGAGCCACCGCTGAAACTGGCGCGGGCTCACTCCGAGTAGGGCCGCGAGCTCGGCCTGCGACACCTCGGTGTGCTCCGCGAGCCAGGTGACGAGCTCCTTGCCCGTCCGGTCGTCGGAGACCGGCTCCTGCTCGGCGATGGCGTCGAACGCCGCCGCGAGGCCGTCGAGTGCCATCCGCAGCCGGTCGCGCGACTCCGGCAGGCCGGGTTCCATCAGGGCGATCTGGGCGCTGAGCGTGGCGCGCAGCAGGATCTCGATGTAGTGCGGGTCGATGCTCGACCAGCGGCCGCGGGCACCATCGACGGCATCCGTCAACTCGCGGACCGGCTCCTGGATCTCGGGCGGGATCGTGGTGAACGCCGCGAGGCGCATGCTCAGCTCGTGCAGCTCCGAAGCCGCTTCAGCCGGGCGGGACAGCTCCCGGATCGATTCGAGGACGGCGTTCATCTGACGTAATGATACGTCAGCTGGACGACGTCAGCGAGAAATCGGCTGCGCGAGCTGAGAGTCGACGAGGGCGAGCGCGAGCGCGATCGAGTCGTCCATCAGCTGCTCGTCCACGAGCGCCGGGGACTCGGTCGGCAGGTGGTACTCGTCGTATGGGAAATGGAGGATCGTCGCGGCCGGCACCTTCTTCTCCGCGAACCAGTGCGAGTCGACGCCGCCGGTGGCCGGCCCGGTCTCGAGCTCGTAGCGCTCGAGAAGGCCGAGACTCCGCGCCGCCTCGATCGCACGCCCGAGGAGCGCATCGGGCGACGCGAGGAGCTCGAGCTTCTCGCCGTGACCGATGCAGTCGAGGTTCACAACGCCGAGGATGTCGTCGAGCTCTTCGCGTAGGTTCGCCTCGTCGACGTAGTACCGCGACCCGGTCAGCTTGATCTCCTCGGCGGCGAATCCGATCAACCGGACACCGTGCTCGAGCTCGCGGCCGACGAGCGCCTCGCCGATGCGCCGCACGCCTTCGACGCCGGTCGCGTTGTCGATCGCTCCGTTGCCGCGCCACACCGAGTCGTAGTGCCCGCTGACGATGACGTGCTTGTCGCCGCGTCCGGGAATGTCGGCGATCACGTTCCGCTCGCGCCGGCCGGGCAGGAAACGGCCACCGATCTTCACGCGCATGCGCAGCCCGTCCTCGAGCCGCGCGGAGTCCACGATCGAGACGAACGCCGTCGGCGGCGTCGTGATGTGGATGTGCGCCGACATGAACGGGATCGCGCCGATCGAGAACGGGCTCGTCAGAAGGCGCGCTACCTCGCGGCCCGCGGAGTCGACGACGGCGAAGTTCGCGAGCTTGCCCTCGCCGATCGGGTTCGGCGATGCGCCGATTCGCCGCACCGTTCCCTCGCCTTCGAACGAGTGGGCGTACATGCACGGGCCGACCGGCCACGGCTCTCCTTCGACTTCGAGCTCCGGCTCGTCCGCCTCGTAGCCGACGAGGTCGAACTCCTGGAAACGCGGCTCGAGGCCGAGCTCCCGGAACGCGTCCGCGACGACGTCCGCAGCACGCGACGCCTCATT
>JAICUZ010000341.1 GCA_025935595.1 Burkholderiales bacterium | reverse complement strand
CGAAGGACGGTGTCTCGGTCGCGAAGGAGATCGAGCTGAAGGACAAGTTCGAGAACATGGGCGCGCAGATGGTGAAGGAAGTCGCGTCGAAGACCTCCGACGTCGCCGGTGACGGCACGACGACGGCGACCGTTCTCGCGCAAGCCATCGTCCGCGAAGGCATGAAGTTCGTCGCGTCCGGCATGAACCCCATGGATCTCAAGCGCGGCATCGACAAGGCCGTCGCCGCCGTGATCACCGAGCTGCAGCGCATCAGCGTCCCGACCACCGGCAAGAAGGAGATCGCCCAGGTCGGCTCGATCTCGGCCAACAACGACCTCGAGATCGGCAACCTCATCGCCGAGGCGATGGAGAAGGTCGGCAAGGACGGCGTCATCACCGTCGAGGAAGCCCGCGGCGTCGAGACGACGCTCGAGACGGTCGAGGGCATGCAGTTCGACCGGGGCTACGTCTCGCAGTACTTCGTGACCGATCCGGAGAAGATGGAGGCGGTCCTCGAGGATCCGTACATCCTCATTCACGACAAGAAAGTCTCCTCGATGAAGGACCTGCTCCCGGTCCTCGAGAAGGTCGCGCAGCTCGGCAAGCCCCTGCTCATCATCGCCGAGGACGTCGACGGTGAGGCGCTCGCCACGCTCGTCGTGAACAAGCTCCGCGGCACGCTCCGCGTCGCCGCCGTCAAGGCGCCGGGCTTCGGCGATCGCCGCAAGGCGATGCTGGGCGACATCGCGACGCTGACCAACGGTCAGGTCGTCAGCGAGGAAGTCGGCTTCAAGCTCGAGAACGCGGTGGTGTCGGACCTCGGCCGCGCCAAGCGCGTCGTCGTCGACAAGGACAACACGACGCTCATCGACGGCGCCGGTGAAGACGCGAAGATCCAGGGTCGTATCAAGGAGATCCGCGCCGCGATCGACACCTCCACGTCGGACTACGACAAGGAGAAGCTGCAGGAGCGTCTGGCGAAGCTCGCCGGCGGCGTTGCCGTGATCAACGTCGGCGCCGCGACCGAAGCCGAGATGAAGGAGAAGAAGGCGCGCGTCGAGGACGCGCTGCACGCGACCCGTGCGGCGGTCGAGGAAGGCATCGTCCCCGGCGGTGGCGTCGCGTTCATCCGCGCGCAGAAGGCGCTCAAGAGCCTGAAGCTCGAGGACGGTGACGAGCAGATCGGCGTCGACATCATCCGTCGGTCGATCGAGGAGCCTCTCCGGATGATCGTGCAGAACGCGGGTGGCGAGGGCTCGATCGTCCTCGAGAAGGTGCGCTCGAGCAAGGACGACAAGTTCGGCTACAACGCCCTCACGGACACGTACGAGGATCTCGTCCAGGCGGGCGTCATCGACCCGACCAAGGTGACCCGCACGGCGCTCCAGAACGCCGCGTCGATCGCCTCGCTCCTCCTCACGACGGAGGCGATCATCGTCGAGAAGAAGGAGAAGGAAGCGAGCCATCCGGCGCCTGGTGGTGGCGGCGGCATGGGCGGGATGTACTAACCGCTCGATCGCAGCACAGAGAACATGAACGGGGGCCGCGAGGCCCCCGTTCGCATTCCCTAAAGCGAGAGCGTGTACTGCGCTTCCGCCTCCGCCCGCGACGCACGCGGCCGGAACGGCCCGACAACGTCGTGCTGCATCGCCACGCTCAGGCGGCCGCGGAACCGCGTGCGCCTGAGCGCGTCGGCCGTCGTCGTGTGCGCAACGCCGTGATCGTTGCAGTTCTCGCTCAGATGCGCCAGCACAACATGAGCGAGATTCGTGTTCACGACGTCGCGCACCAGTCCCGCGCACGCCCGGTTCGACAGGTGCCCCGTGCGCGAGGCGATGCGGGCCCGCACGCTCGGCGGGTACGGACCCGCGCGGAGCATCCCCTCGTCGTGGTTCGACTCGAGCACGAGGATGTCCGCGTCACCGCACAGCGCGCGTACCCCATCGCTCACGTGCCCGACGTCGGTGCACACCACCGCGCTGGCTCCGGTCCCGAGCGACGTCACCCGCACGCCGATCGGGCTCGCGGCGTCGTGCGGCGTCGCGTACGTCGTGATGCGCACGCGCGACAGGTCGATGCACGCGCCGCTTGCCACGCGCACGCAGTTCGAGTCCTGAAGGTCCGGCCACGCACCGACGGTGCCCTCGCTCGCATAGAGCCTCCAGCCCCACCGCGGTGCTCCCGCGGCCGCGCCCTT
>JAICUZ010000097.1 GCA_025935595.1 Burkholderiales bacterium | reverse complement strand
CGACACCCTCGTCGTCTTCGCCGTCCGGAACGGCAACCCGAAGCACATCAGGGGCTGGGCTGACCTGGTCAAGCCGGGCGTGCAGGTCGTGACGCCCAACCCGTTCAGCTCCGGCTCGGCGAAGTGGAACGTCCTCGCCGCCTACGGCGCGCAGCGCCGGCTCGGTAAGACCGACAAGCAGGCGACCGCGTACGTCCAGAACCTCTTCAAGCATGTCGTGTCGCAGGACACGTCCGGCCGCAACGCGACGAACACGTTCCTGGCGGGCAAGGGAGACGTCCTCATCACCTACGAGAGCGAGGCCTTCGCCGCGCGGCAGAACGGTCAGGACCTCCAGTACGTGATCCCGCGCCAGTCGATGCTGATCGAGCTGCCGATCGCCGTGCTGAAGAACTCGTCGAACAAGGACGCCGCGAACGAGTTCGTCCGCTTCGTGAAGAGCGACACGGCCCAGAACCTGTTCGGCCAGTACGGGTTCCGGCCTGTCAACAAGAAGATCCTTTCCAGGCTCGCCGAGAAGTTCCCGTCGCGTCCAGGCATCTTCAAGATCGACGACAGGTACATCGGCGGCTGGCGGAACGCCGACAAGATCTGGTTCGACCCGAACAAGGGCCGTATGGCGAAGATCGAGCAGGCGGTCGGAGGACCGAGCTCTGGCTAGCAGCGCGATCTCGTTCCCCGCCTTGCAGCGGCGCCCCCGAGCCGGGGCGCCGCTGCAGTTGGGGTTCGTGACGACGTTCCTGTCGGTCCTCGTCCTGCTCCCCGTCGCCGCGCTCGTCTGGGCGTCCGGGAAGCACGGTTGGCACGAGTTCTGGTCGGTCGTCTCGGCGCCCGAGTCCGTCGCGGCGCTGAAGCTGTCGCTCGGAGCCGCGGTGATCGTGTCGGCGCTCGACGCAGTGCTCGGGACGATCACTGCGTGGGTGCTCGTACGCGACGACTTCGCCGGCAAGAGCCTCATGAACGCGGTCATCGACCTGCCGTTTGCCCTTCCGACGATCGTCGGCGGCCTGACGTTGCTCGCGCTCTACGGTCCGTCCTCCCCGCTCGGCGTCGACATCGCCTTCACGCGAACCGCGATCGTGCTTGCGCTGATGTTCGAGACGCTGCCGTTCGTCGTGCGAACGGTGCAGCCCGTGCTGCACGAGCTCGACCGCGAAGCAGAGGAGGCTGCACGCTCGCTCGGCGCGGGCGAGGCCCGCATCTTCCGAACCATCGTGCTGCCGAGCATCCTCCCCGGCATCCTGTCGGGCGTGGCCCTCGCGTTCGCGAGGGCGGTCGGCGAGATCGGCTCGGTCGTCTTGATCAGCGGCAACCTCCCGTTCAAGACGGAGGTCGCGGCGGTGTTCGTCTTCAACCACATCCAGAGCGGCGACCAGAACGGCGCGTCCGCCGTCGCGGTCGTCATGCTGGTAGTCGCGTTCCTGCTGCTGCTCGCGATCGGCGGGCTGCGCTATCTCACGACGAGGCACGAGCGCAATGCGTAGGTACGGCCTCCGTGGAGTTGCGGTGCTCTACCTCGTCGCCGTGCTGCTCGGGCCGCTCGCGATGGTCTTCTACCGCGCGTTCGAGCGCGGCCTCCACCCGCTGTGGGCCTCGCTCACCGACCCCAACACGATCCACGCGTTCAAGCTGACGCTCGAGATCACGGCGATCGCCGTGCCGGTCAACACGGTGTTCGGCGTCGTGTGCGCGCTCGCGATCGTGCGGCACCGCTTCCCCGGTGCCGGGATCGTGAACGCAATCGTCGACCTGCCGCTCGCCCTCTCGCCCGTCGTCGTCGGGCTGATGCTCTTCCTGCTGTACGGGCGGTCCGGCTGGTTCGGCGCGCTCTTCCAGGACCACGGCATCCAGATCCTGTTCGCGACGCCGTCGATGGTGATCGCGACGGTCTTCGTCTCCTTGCCCTTCGTCGCCCGCGAGGTCGTGCCGACGCTGCGCGAGCTCGGCGACGAGCAGGAGCAGGCCGCACACACGCTCGGCGCGTCGGCGTGGCAGACGTTCTGGCGCGTCACGCTGCCCTCGGTCCGCTGGGCGGTCGTCTACGGCGTCGTCTTGACGACGGCTCGCTGCCTCGGCGAGTACGGCGCGGTCGCCGTCGTCTCCGGACGCGTCGAGGGCAAGACCGAGACCGCGACGCTGCGCGTCCAGGACTACTACGAGAACTTCAACCAGGCGGGCGCATACGGGATCGCGATCGTTCTCGCGGCGATCTCCGTGATCGTCCTCCTGGCGATGACCCTCCTCCGGCCGGTCGAGAGCCGATGATCGAGATCCGCAACGTCTCCAAGCGGTTCGGCGCGTTCCGGGCGCTCGACGACGTCTCGCTCGACGTCGACCGCGGCTCGCTGACCGCGGTCCTCGGCCCCTCCGGGTCGGGGAAGTCGACCCTGCTCCGCATCGTCGCCGGGCTCGAGCAACCAGACAGCGGCGAGATCCGGCTCGCCGGCGAGGACGCGACGGCGATCGCGCCGCAGAAGCGCGGCGTCGGCTTCGTCTTCCAGCACTACGCCGCCTTCAAGCACATGACGGTCCGCGACAACGTCGCGTTCGGGTTGAAGGTCCGCAAGCAGCCGAGGGCTGCGATCACGGCGCGCGTCGACGAGCTGCTGCAGCTCGTGCAGCTGCAGGGCTTCGGCCACCGCTACCCCGCACAGCTGTCCGGCGGCCAGCGCCAACGCATGGCGCTCGCCCGCGCGCTCGCGCCCGAGCCGAGCGTGCTGCTGCTCGACGAGCCCTTCGGCGCGCTCGACGCGCGCGTGCGGACGGAGCTCCGGGCGTGGCTGCGCAAGCTGCACGACGAGACCCACACGACGACCGTATTCGTCACGCACGACCAGCAAGAGGCGCTGGAGATCGCCGACAGCGTCGTCGTGATGAACGAGGGACGGGTCGAGCAGGTCGCCGGCCCACGTGAGCTCTACGACACCCCGGCGACCGAGTTCGTCATGACCTTCGTCGGTGAGGCCGTCCGCTTCGACGGAGAGCTCGTGAGGCCACACGAGCTCGAGGTCGCGCTGGACGCCGCGCCGGGCGCGCGCGAGGCGCAGGTCGAGCGGATCGTGCAGCTCGGCTTCGAGACGCGCTGCGAGCTCACGCTCGACGACGGGAGCAGGGTCGCCGTTCAGATGACACGCACCCACGCAGCCGAGCTCGAGCTCGAGCCGGGCCAGATCGTCCTAGTGCGGCGCCCAGGCGTCGGGATCGGCAGCGAGCTGCCGAACGTGGTCGGGTAGGTCGCCGCGCGCGACGTCTTCGAGGCTGACCTGCTCGAGGACGGCGCGGAGACTCGCGCGGACCGCGATCCACACATCTCCCAACACCTTCGCGCTGCCGTCGTACTCGAGCTGGTCGGAACGGACGCCGCGCACGTTCGCAAGCGGGCCGTCGACGGCGCGGATCACGTCGGCGAGCGAGACCTCGCCGGCAGGACGTGCAAGCCAATAGCCGCCTTCCGCTCCCCGGCGCGATCCGACGATCCCCGCGTTTCGCAGGTCGGCGAGGATGTTCTCGAGGAAATTCGGCGGGATCCCCTGCGCCTTCGCGATCCGGTCGCCCTTGACGGGCCACTCGCCCGCCGACGCGAGCTCGACCGCCGCACGGATCGCATAGTCCGCCTTCGCCGAGACTCTCATGCGACGAACCGATCGACGAGGATCCTGATCTCGCACACCTCTCGGAAGCCGAGCCGTCCGAGGATCGGCCGCGACATCGGGCCTGCCTGCGTGACGAGAACCGGCGTGCCGCGCGCGACGGCGTCTTGCCAGCGGGCCGCGATGAGCGCACGATAGGCGCCGCGGCCGCGTGCCTCGGGCAACGTGGAGCCGCCGAACAGCGTCGCGCCGCGCTCGCCGAACGCGGCCGACGCACGGGCGACCGGCTCGCCGTCCGCGTACGCGAGGTAGATGACGTTGTTCGGATCCGGCTCGTAGCTGCGTCGGGTCGGCGGCTCGGCGCCGAACGCGATGGCCGCGATCCGCTCCGCCTCGTAGAACTCGTCGTCCGTCCCGACGCGCCGCACTTCGACCTCGGACGGCCCGGCGGCCGGCTGCTCGCTCAGCACCATGCCGACGGCGAGCGACGTCGGCTCGTCGTCCACCAGGCCGAGCTCGTGGAGGGCGTCGACAAGACCGGCCGGCCGGGCATGCGTGCCGACCTCCCAGCTGCAAGCCGAACGGTCGCGACCGCGCAGGTGGTCGTGGATCTCGGATCGGACCTCGTCGAGCTCGTCCGGCTCGAAGCGGAACCGCTGGGCGACGTTCCAGCCCGGTTCCTCCCCGGGCCCCATCCAGAGAACGTAGCGCTCGGTGACGATCCGCTCGTCCTTCGGCCCGAGCGGGGTGTACGTGTTCGCGTTCTCCGCGAGCTCCAACCACGGGTCGCCGCTCATGGCCCGAACGCTAGCTGCGTACTAGATTCGAGGGGTGCGTTGCCCCGAGTGCGGTCAGGAGAGCCCGGCCGGGTTCAGATTCTGCGGGAACTGCGGGGCATCCCTCACCGCCCTTCCCGAAGCGCGCGAGGTTCGCAAGGTCGTGACGGTCGTGTTCTGTGACCTCACCGGATCCACCGCGCTCGGCGACGTCACCGACCCCGAGGCTGTGCGCGGCACGATGCGCTCCTACTACGACGCGATGCGCACGATTCTCGAACGGCACGGCGGGACCGTGGAGAAGTTCATCGGCGACGCGGTGATGGCCGTCTTCGGCGTCCCGGTGGCCCACGAGGACGACGCCTTCCGCGCAGTTCGTGCCGCCTGGGAGATGCGCGCCGCGATCCCGGAGCTCGGTCTCACTGCTCGCATCGGCGTCAACACCGGTGAAGTCGTCGCGGGCGAAGGAGACACCCTCGTCACCGGAGATGCGGTCAACGTCGCCGCCCGGCTCGAGCAGGCTGCGGAGCCGGGCGAGGTGCTCATCGGCGGCGAGACGAGGCGGCTCGTGCGCGACGCCGTTCGCGTCGAGCCGGTCGCGGTCGACGCAAAGGGAAAGTCCGAGCCGGTTCAAGCCTTCCGGCTCGCCGAGGTCGATCCCGAGGCGCAGGCGGTCGCCCGGCGGTTCGAGACGCCGCTCATCGGCCGCGCCGCCGAGCTGGAGCAGCTTCGGCAGGCGTACGAGCGCGCGATCCGCGAGCAGCGCTGTCACCTCTTCACGTTGCTCGGGCCGGCCGGCGTCGGGAAGTCGCGTCTTGTGGCCGAGTTCCTCGCCTCGGCCGACGCCGCGGTCCTCGAAGGACGATGCCTCGACTACGGCGAGGGGATCACGTACTGGCCGGTCGTGTCGATCCTCAAGCAGCTCGGAGACCGCGCAAAAGCGGCGCTCGCGAAGGTCGTCGAGGGCGGAACCCTTCCCAATGAGGTGCCGTGGACCGTGCGCACGCTGCTCGAGGAGGTCGCTCTCGAGCGGCCGCTCGTCGTCGTCTTCGACGACGTCCAGTGGGGCGAGGACACGTTCATCGACCTCGTCGATCACATCGCCGATCTGTCGCGCGGCGCGCCGATCCTCCTCCTCTGCATCGCGCGTCCCGATCTCCTCGACAAGCGTCCCGGCTGGGGCGGCGGCAAGCTCAACGCCACGACGATCCTGCTCGAGCCACTTTCGGCCGACGAGTGCAATGAGCTGATCGCTGTGCACGGTGAGGTCGCCGATGGGATGCGGGAGCGGATCCTCAGCGCCGCCGACGGAAACCCGCTCTTCGTCGAAGAGATGGTCGCGCTCGTCCAGGAGATCGGGGATGTCCGTGTCCCCTCGACGGTGCAGGCGCTTCTCCAGGCGCGAATCGACCAGCTCGGCACCGATGAACGAGCCGTCGTCGAGCGTGGGGCCGTCGAGGGCGAGATCTTTCACCGCGGTGCGGTTGCGGAGCTCGCCCGACCGACACAGGTCGACCCGCATCTGGTCGGGCTCGTGCGGAAGGAGCTGATCCGGCCGACACCTCCGACGCTCATGGGCGAACAGGCGTATCGCTTCCGGCATCTCTTGATCCGAGACGCCGCCTACGACGCGCTTCCGAAGGCGACGCGCGCGGAGCTGCACGAACGGTTCGCCGGGTGGCTCGCGGAGCACGCGCCGGAGCTGATCGAGCTGGACGAAGTCCTCGGCTACCACTTCGAGCAGGCTGCTCGTTACCACGCCGAGTTGGGAAGCGCGCGCGACGATCTGGCAGCCCGTGCCGGCGGGCACCTCTCGGCAGCCGGTCGAAAAGCCGGCGAGCGGGGTGACACGCCCGCTTCACTCAAGCTCCTCGGACGCGCCCTGGTCTTGCTTCCTCCGGGGCCCGACCACGAAGCGGCCTTCCTCGATCGTCTCACGCTCCTCCTGCGCGCAAGGGCCGATGACGCGCTGCTGCGTGACATCGACGAGCTGGAGCGATCGGTTGACGACCGGCTTCGCATGCACGGACGCCTCGCCCGAGCGCTGCTCGGCGTCGAGACCAGTGGCGATGCCGCGTCGGGAGACCGGCTCGTGTTCGAGGCGAGGGAGCTGTTCGAGAAGGCGGGCGACGAACGAGGGCTGGCCACCACAGCGCTCTATCAGGCGTCTCTTGCCTGGCTGCGCACCAACGCGGCCGAGACGGCGGCTGCGATGGCTTTCTTCGACGCCCATCGCACGCGCGGTGGGGTGCTCGACTTTTCAGGGTTGAGCCATGTCTTGCGCTTCGGTCCGTTCATCTGGGGCCCGTTCACACCCGACGAGATGCGGCAGAGCGTCTCCGACCTCCCGTCCGGTGCACATCCGCGAATCGTGGCCGAGGCCCAGATCGCGCAACGCGAAGGCAGGTATGAGGACGCGATCGCTGGTACGAGCCAGGTCAGGGACAAGCTGTCCGAGCTCGGACTCTCGGTCACCGCCCCGATGGCGGCCCTCGCCTCCCAGCTGCAGGATGCAGGACGACTCGACGAAGCCCTCGAGATGTACGAGCTCTTACTCGCGCAGATGCGAAAGCTCGGTCAGTCGTCGTACATGTCGACGACGCTCATCGACCTGGGCGATCTCCGCTATGCGCGGGGCGAGCTCGAGGAGGCCGAACGGCTCGCGCTCGATGGCGAAGAGCTGGGCGGCCCCGAAGACCGGATCAACTTCTCCAAGGGACGGCGGCTGCGCGCCGTCATCGCGGCCGATCGCGGAGACGACGCGACCGCGTTGGTGCTCGCGCAAAGCGCGATCGAGCATGCGCTTCGCACCGATTTCCCGCATGAGCACGGCGGAGCGTACGAGGCGCTCGCGCACGTCCACGCGCGTGCCGGGCGCGTCCCAGAGGCGCGCGCTGCCTACGAGAGGGCCGCGGAGATCTGGACGCGATTCGGCTGGCCGATAAAGGCACGCCGGGTCGAGCACCTACTGGTAGAGCTGTGAGCGCCAGGCTCTCGCGTAGACCTCTTTGAGGTGCTCCACGCGCGAGACGTACGCGCGCGTCTCGGCGAACTGGATCGGCTCGTGGTGCGCGAGCCACCTATCGACGTTCCCCTGCCCGGCGTTGTACGCCGCCAACACGAGCTTCTCGTCGTGGTACTTCGCGAACAGGTTGTCGAGGTACCACGCGCCGTAACGGATGTTGATCTCCGCGTTGTACAGGTCGCTCGTCTCGAACGCATCGCCTCCGGTGCGGATCGCGATCCCGCGGGCGGTCGACGGCGTGAGCTGCATCAGGCCGATCGCCCCCGACGACGACTCGACCGACGGGCGGAACTTCGACTCCTGGTAGATGACGGCCGCCATCAGGGCGGGATCGAGGTGGTGCGCCTTCGCATGGACCCGGATGTACTCGGAGTAGTGCAACGGGTAGCGGATACGCTCGTACCACGGCGGGCTGGTTCTGAGCACGTACCCGAGCGCGGCGGCCACGACGGCGCCGACCGCGACCACCCAGAGGAGCTTCCTCACGCGGAAACGAGGTCGTCCATCACCGAGCCCACGAACGCGTCGAGCTCCTCGATCGTGCCGATGTTCTTGTACGAGTAGTCCGCACGAGCGACTTTCTCACGGTCGTCGAGCAGACGCGACGCGCGGTCGTCCGTCGCGACCTGTGAACGCGCACGCCGGAGCTTGGACGGCGCCGTGATCACGACCACCTTGTCGAACCGGGAGTCGCCTCCGGTCTCGTAGAGGAGCGGCACCTCGGTGACGCAGACCTGGGGCGCCTCCGGGAGGGCCGCGAGCTGCTCGCGCCACTGCAGGTATTCCGCCGAGACGAGCGGATGCAGGGTCGACTCGAGCCACGCAAGCGCGTCGCGGTCGTTGAAGACGACGGTCGCGAGCGCGTTTCGGTCGATCTCGCCGTCCGGTCCCACGATCCCGTGGCCCATCCGCTCGACGACCGCGTCGCGGACGTCGGCGCGCCGCAACAGATGATGGACGATCTCGTCGCTCGAAACCGTCGCCGCACCGTGGCGCGCGAACGAACGGAGCGCCTCGGTCTTCCCGGCTCCGATCCCGCCCGTGATCGCGACCGCGATCGGGCGTGCCACTACTCGTCGGTGCTGGTGGCTTCCGGCGCTTCGGCTTCGGGCGCGACGTCGGCGTCGGCGTCGGGAGCCTCGGGCTCCTCGGGCTCCTCGGCCGCGGGCTCCTCGGCCGCGAGCTCCTCGGCCACGGCCGCCGGCTCGGCCGGCTGCTCGATCTCCTCGGGAGCTTCCGTGACCGGCGCCTCGGCGAAGACCTCTTCCGAGAGGTCGATCGCCGGCCGCGTGTGCACCGACTCGGCGCCGTCGGCGCGCGGCTGCACAGGATCGGTGTCCTCGACGCGCTTGAGCGAGAGCGACAGCCGGCGGCGCTCGCCGTCGACCTCGATGATCTTCACGTTGACCGGCTGGCCCTGCGAGACGACCTCGCGCGGGTTCTCGACGTGATGCTGCGCGAGCTCGGAGATGTGCACGAGGCCCTCGACGCCGGGCAGGATCTCGACGAAGGCGCCGAACGTGACGACCTTTGTCACGCGGCCTTCGACGACGTCGCTCTCGTGGTAGCTCTCGATCACCTGCTGCCACGGGTCGCTCTGCGTCTG
>JAICUZ010000127.1 GCA_025935595.1 Burkholderiales bacterium | reverse complement strand
GGAATCGCGATCCTGCAGGGTCTCTCGATCGGGATCTTCATCGCGATCGGGATGCTCGTCGTCTACTGGCTGATCATCAACCGGACGACGCTCGGCTTCGAGGTGCGCGCCGTGGGGTTCAATCCCGAGGCAGCGCGGTACGGCGGCGTCTCGGTTGCCCGCAGCTACTTCCTCGCGATGGCGATTGCCGGTGCGTTCGCGGGCCTCGCGGGCGCGCTCGACGTCACGGGCTGGGAGTACCGGCTCGGGGAGAACGACATCCAGGCGAGTCAGATCGGCTTCATCGGGCTCGCCGCTGCGCTACTCGGACGCAACACCGCACTCGGCGTCGGTCTCGCGTCGCTCCTCTTCGGCGCGCTGATCAACGGCACGTCGGGCCGGCAGCTCGACCCGTCGATCTTCCGCCCGGATCTCGCCGGCAACCTGACGACGATCATCCAGGGGCTCGTGATCTTGTTCGTCGGCCTCAATCTGGGCGGCATCGGCGTCTGGTTGAAGAAGCGCCGGAGGCCTGCATGACCGCGATCGCGGCGCGTGTCGGAGGGATCCGGTGGACCGATCCGAAGACGGTCGGAATCGGTGGGGTCGCGATCGGCGCGCTCGCGTTCTGGCTCGCGTTGCCGCCGCTGGCCTCGCGGACCGTCGTGCTCCCGATCCTGCTCGGGCTCCTCGCGATCGCAGCCGGGATCTGGGCCTGGGCGCGCGACGAGCGACGGGCCGGCGGGGGTGCCGTGGCGGCGGGCCTGCTCGGGATCGCGTTCGGCGTGCTCGCGACACGATCGTCGACCGCGCATCTGGACACCGTCGTCGTCTGGAGCGCGCTCCTGGCCGCCACGCTTCGCTACGCGACGCCGCTCACGTTCGCCGCGATCGGTGGGCTCTTCTGCGAGCGGAGCGGCGTGATCAACATCGCGCTGGAGGGGATGCTGCTGACCGGCGCGTTCTTCGGCATCTGGGGCGCGATCTGGGCGCACGGCTGGGCGCCGGGCTGGGAGTGGGTGATCGGCCTGATCACGGCGTCTCTTGCCGGGATGGCGATGGCTGCGGTCCACGCCGTTTGGTCGATCCATCTGAAGGTGGACCAGATCATCTCGGGCACCGCGATCAACTTCCTCGCCCTCGGGATTACCGGCTACATCTTCATCCAGAAGTACGGCGACTCGGGCACGCCCGGCAACATCGCCGACTACGGCATCCCGGACATACATCTGCACTTCTTGAAGGACTGGTACTTCGTCGGGCCGATCTTCGGCCAGCTCAACTTGATGATCTGGCTGTCGTTCGTCCTGCTGATCGGGACGTACATCTTCGTGTTCCGAACGCCCTACGGTCTGCGCCTGCGCTCGGTCGGAGAACATCCGCGAGCCGCAGACACGGTCGGCATCTCGGTGTACAAGATCCGCTACACGGCGGTGATCGCCTCGGGCGCGATCGCAGCGATGGGGGGCGCCTATCTCTCGCTCGGGTTCGTGCACTCGTTCAACGAGAACATGACGAGCGGCACCGGCTTCATCGGCCTCGCCGCGCTCGTGTTCGGGAAGTGGCGGCCGTTCCCGACGTGGTGCGCGACCCTGCTCTTCGGCTTCTCGAGCGCACTTTCGGATCGCCTGCCGAACGCCTACGGCAACCAGTGGGGCACACTGTTCAATGCCTTGCCGTACGTATTGACGATCGTCGCGGTGGCCGGGGTGATCGGCCGCTCGATCGGGCCGGCCGCCTCGGGCCGGCCGTATGAGAAGCAATAGGGCGGCCGCCCGCGCTGCCGTCCTGCTCGGCGCGCTGGCGGTGCTCGCGATCCCAGGCGGTGTTCTCGCCGCGCAGCTGAGCTCGCAGCTGCGCCTGCTCGAGACGCTGTACATCGTGGTCGCCGCGGCCTGCGTGCTCGGGCTGGCCGCCGTCTACGCGGCTCGGCGCGCGCGTCTGAACGCGGCGCGGACGCTTTCGGCTGCCGGCGGTGTCGGCTTCGCGCGGGCGGTCGCGTGGGCGGGGGCGTACGCGGGGGTCACCGGGGCGTTGGCGCTCGCGGTGTACGGCATCTTGCGCTGGGCGCAGTAGCGGGTTCGGCCGAGGAGCGTCTACGCTTCCTCGGCCGTGTTCGAGATCGGGAACAGCCTTCGTGAGGCGCGCGAGCGCCGCGGGATCGACTTTGCCCAGGCGGAGGTCGCGACGAAGGTCCGAGGCAAGTACCTGCGGGCGCTCGAGGACGAGCAGTTCGCGCTTCTGCCGGCGCAGACGTACGTCAAGGGGTTCCTCCGCACGTACGCGGAGTACCTCGGGCTCGACGGCCAGCTGTACGTCGACGAGTTCAACTCGCGCTTCGTCAGCGGTGAGGAGTATGAGCCGCGCGTCCGCCGCTCCGCGGCGCGACGTCCCCAGCGACGCCATCGTAGGTTGGAGACGAACGTCGTCTTCGTCGCGCTGGCCGTGATCGCGATCCTCACCGTGATCGTGATCTCCGCCTGGAAGGCGAGCGGCGACAAGTCGCCGGCGACGCAGCCCACGACAACGACTCGGACGGTCGTCCATCGGCCGAAGGTCAAGCCGCCGCTTCTCGAAGTGACGGCGAAGCGCGGCCAGACACACTTGATCGTGCACAAGGGAAGCGCGACCGGGAACGTTGTCTTCGACGGGACGATCAGCAAGGGCGACCCGGCACGGGCGATCAACGGCACGCGGCTGTGGGTGCAGATCGACACGCCGGAGAACCTTTCGATCACGATCGCCGGTCATGTCGTGCGCGTGCCCGGTGCGCAGCCGCGTGTCGGCATCGTCACGAAGACGGGTTGGCACTCGGCGTAGCGGCCCGCGCGGCGATCGTCGCGTCGGGCTCGGAGCTCGTCCGCGGCGACCGGTCGGACCGGAACGGCCCGTACCTCGCCGCTGACCTGCTGCGCCGCGGCATCGAGCCGGCCGGGATCACGATCGTCGGCGACGATCCGGCGGATCTCGAGAGAGCTCTGCGCAAGGGCCTCGCCTACGACCTCCTCGTCATCTCCGGCGGCCTCGGGCCGACGCACGACGATCGGACGATCGAGCTGCTCGCCAAAGCGGCGGGCGTCGGCCTCCGTGTCGACTCGGAGCTGGAGGCGGCGATCGAGGCGTTGTCGCGATCCGTCGCCGAGCGGCTACGGCGACCGTACGCGGACTTCGTGCCCGGTGTCCGCAAGCAGGCGACGCTGCCCGACGGCGCGGAGTGGGTGGGGCTCGTCGGCACTGCGCCGGCCGTCGTTCTCCCGCTCGGGGATCGCGTCGCGGTGGCGCTCCCCGGGCCGCCGCGCGAGCTGCAGGAGTTGTGGCCGACCGTCTGTGGAACGGCCCCGATGCGGCGGCTCCTCGAGCGGGCCGTTGCACCCGAGCGGCGCGTCCTGCGCATGTTCGGTGTCTCGGAGTCGTCCGTCGCGAAGGCGCTCGCCGACGCCGGCGGGGACGGTGACGGCGTGACCGTGACGATCTGCGCCCGCGAGTTCGAGCTCCACATCGACCTGTTCGTCCAGCCCGGCGCAGACGCACGCGCGGACGAGCTCGAGCACGCGTTCGAAGAGGCGGCGGGGCCCTACGTCTTCTCGCGTGACGAGCGGTCGACGGCCGAGCTCGTGCTCGACCTGCTGCGCGAGCGCGGGCTGACGCTCGGAGCTGCCGAGTCGTGCACCGGCGGGCTCGTGTCGGCGCGCCTCACCGAGGTGCCCGGGTCGAGCGCGGTGTTCCTCGGCTCGATCGTCTCCTACTCCGATTCCGTCAAGAGAGAGCGCCTGGGTGTTCCGGCAGAGGTGCTGAAGGCGCACGGCGCCGTCTCGCCGGAGACGGCTGAGGCGATGGCGACCGGCGCGCGCGAGGCGCTGGGTGTCGACGTCGCTGTCTCGATCACCGGCGTGGCCGGCCCGGGCGGCGGCACGGAAGAGAAGCCCGTCGGGCTCGTGTACCTGCATGCAGTCGGCCCCGACGGTCAGCTGTCGCGGAGACTGGACTTTCCGGGCGATCGCGAGACGATTCGCGTTCGCGCGTCGGTGGCGGCGTTGCATCTCGTGCGCAGACTTGTCACGAAGTCGTGACGGACACGGGGGCGAGTCGCCGCTAGCGTGGAGCGCGATGACCGGATCCGGCTGTTCTGCGCGCTCGACCTGCCCGACGAGGGTCGGCACGAGCTGTACGCGTGGGCCGCAGGGTCGCTCCAGGAGCGCGGGCGCCGGGTGCCGGCCGAGAACCTGCACGTCACGCTGGCGTTCCTCGGCCACCGCCCGCCCGACGAGGTCCCGGCGATCCTCCGTGAGCTGCACGCCGCGTCGGCTGCCGCCCGGCCGGCCGAGCTGCGCCCGCTGCGCTACCGGCAGACGAGGAGCGTGGGAATGATCGTGCTCGACGACGTCGGCGGTGCCGCGACCGCGTTCGCGGACGACCTTCAAGGACGCCTCGAGCGCCTCGGCGTGTACCGCCGCGAGGTCCGGCCGTGGCTTCCGCACGTGACCGTCGTGCGCCGGCCGGAACGGGAAGGAGACCGCCCGGAGGTGGCGAACAGGTGTTCGATTCATGTCGTCCGGTCGGCTCTCTACCGTTCTTCGCTCGCAGCAGGTGGAGCCAGGTACGACGCACTCGAAACGGCAGCCCTAGGAGGTACGTAAATACATGGATCGCGAACAGGCACTCGACACGGTGCTCGGGCAGATCGAGCGCCAGTTCGGCAAGGGCGCCGTCATGAAGATGAATGACCAGGCGCAGGTCGCGATCGGAGCGGTCTCGACGGGCTCGCTGTCGCTCGATGTGGCGCTCGGAGTGGGTGGGCTCCCGCGCGGCCGCGTGGTCGAGGTCTTCGGGCCGGAGTCCTCCGGGAAGACGACGCTCGTCTACCACGTGATCGCGGAGGCGCAGCGCCGCGGCGGCATCTGCGCGTTCATCGACGCCGAGCACGCGATGGATCCCGCCTACGCGAAGAAGATCGGCGTCAACATCGACGAGCTCCTCGTCTCGCAGCCCGATACCGGCGAGCAGGCACTCGAGATCTGCGAGCTCCTCGTCCGCTCGGGCGCCCTCGCGGTGGTCGCGATCGACTCGGTCGCGGCGCTGACGCCGAAGGCGGAGATCGAGGGGGAGATGGGCGACTCGCACGTCGGCCTCCAGGCCCGGTTGATGAGCCAGGCGCTCCGCAAGCTCGCCGGCACCTTGAACAAGACCGACACGATCTGCCTGTTCACGAACCAGCTGCGCGAGAAGATCGGCGTCATGTTCGGCAACCCCGAGACGACCTCCGGCGGCCGCGCCCTCCGCTTCTACGCCTCGGTGCGGCTCGACATCCGCCGGATCGAGACGCTGAAGGACGGGGTCGAGGCGATCGGGAACCGCGTCCGGGTGAAGGTCGTGAAGAACAAGGTGGCGCCGCCGTTCAAGCAGGCCGAGTTCGACATCATCTACGGCGACGGCATCTCCTGGGAAGGCACGGTGCTCGACACCGGGATCGAGAAGAAGGTCGTCCAGAAGTCGGGCTCGTACTTCTCCTTCGGCGACGAACGGCTCGGACAGGGGCGCCAGAACGCCACGGCGTTTCTCAGGGAGCACCCCGACGTGGTGCAGGGGATCCTGCGCGCGATCCAGGCGCAGGCGCCACCCGAGCAGGTCATCTCGGCGCGGCTCCTGCCGCAGGAGGACGGCGCGAACGAGGTGACGCCGGTCCCGGATGACGAGGAAGCAACCGCAAAGGTCTGACCCGATCGATCTCGCGGCGAAGGCGCTCCAGCACCGCGATCGGTCGCGCACTCAGATCGACGAGCGGCTCGCCCGCGCCGGCGTGGAGAACGAGCGACGATCCGAGGCGCTTGCTGCACTCGAGCGCCTCGGCTACGTCGACGACGCCCGGTTCGCCGGGCAGCGTGCCGAGTCGCTCGCCGACCGGGGCTATGGAGACGAGGCGATCCGGGCGCTGCTCGCCGCCGACGGCGTCGCTCCGGCGGTGGCAGGTGATGCGGTCGGGTCACTCCGCCCCGAGCCCGAGCGCGCGGCGGAGATCGTCGCGAGCCTTGGCGCGTCGCCCCGAACGGCCGCACGGCTGGCAAGGAAAGGGTTCGGGGAGGACGTGGTCGAGGCGGCGGCGGGCGGGTTTGCGACGGACGGGTCGGAGGCGTAGAGTTCCCAGTCCTGACTACGGAACCCTGAACCCTGAAACCGCTCGTTTTTCTCCTGCAAAGCACCGTTTCTCCGATCGAATCCAATGTTCCTGTGAGCCACGACTTCAGTCACCGAGCCCCGCGTCCGGCGAGACGCGTCCGACCGAGAACCTGACCTGAAATCGCGGGGTGCGGCCGACGGCCGCGCCTGGAACGTCGATCGAGGAATGCGGCACGCTGCGGGCGGACGAGCTCGAGGAGCCGCCAATGCTCGTTGTCGTGGAAGTCGTGGTCGCACTGGCAGTCGGTGGATGCGCCATGCTTCTCTCGCTGCGGCTCATGGCAGGGTCACGCCTCGAAGGGGCCCGGCGCGAGCGGACCCTGCTTCTGGAGGAGGCGCGGCGCGAAGCGGACGCCACCCGCCGCGAGGCGACGATCGAGGCGCGCGAGCAGGCGATCAAGCTGCGCGCCGACCTCGAGGAGGAGCTCCGCGAGCGGCGCGACTCGGTGATGAAGATCGAGGAGCGCGTCATCGCGAAGGAAGACGACATCGACGGCAAGCTGACCGAGCTGACCCGCCGCGAGCAGGGCGTCGCCGACCGCGAGGTCCACCTGAGGCAGCTGCAGGACGAGATGAAGGAGCTCAAGCTGCGCCACCGCGCCGAGCTCGAGCGCATCGCGGGGATGACGTCCGGCGAAGCGCGCCAGCGGATCCTCGCCAACTCCGAGGAGGAGGTTCGCCACGAGCTCGCCGGACGGGTGCGCCAGCTCGAGGAAGAGGCTGCGACGGAAGCGAAGCGGCGCGCGCGGAACCTCGTCGCCGACGCGTTGCAGCGCGTCGCGGCGAGCGCCGCAGCGGAGTCGACGGTGACGATCGTGGAGCTTCCCTCCGACGACATGAAGGGCCGCATCATCGGCCGTGAAGGTCGGAACATCCGGACGCTCGAGCACCTGACGGGCGTCGACTTCATCGTCGACGACACGCCGAACGCGGTCGTGCTCTCGTCATTCGACGGCATCCGCCGCGAGATCGCGCGGATGACGCTCTTGAAGCTGATCGAGGACGGGCGCATCCATCCGACCCGCATCGAGGAGATGTACTACCTCTCGAAGTCGGAGCTCGACGAGCACATCCGGCAAGCCGGCGAGCAGGCGGTCTACGAAGCGAACTGCGGCGAGATCCACGAGGAGCTCGTGAAGATCCTCGGCCGGCTCCGCTACCGCACGAGCTACGGTCAGAACGTCCTCAAGCACACGCTCGAGGTCGTGCAGCTCTCGGGGATCATGGC
>JAICUZ010000190.1 GCA_025935595.1 Burkholderiales bacterium | reverse complement strand
CGGTGCGGATCGTGGCGCGTGGGGAGGCGCTTCTCGCACCGGCCGTGACCCGCGCCGTCGTCGAAGAGTTCGCACGCCGGCCCGACGCGGCGCCGAGGACCGAGCCGGCCGCGGTCGCGGAGCTGACGCGCCGCGAGCGGGAGGTGTTCGACCTGCTCACGCGCGGCCTCTCTAATCCGGAGATCTGTGCGCAGCTCGTGATCAGCGAGGCGACCGCGAAAACACACGTCGCCCGCGTCTTGCAGAAGCTGGGTGTCCGCGACCGTGTGCAGGCGGTCATCTACGCCTACGAGTCAGGAGTGGTCAGCGCGCTACCGTGACGTCCGTGGACGTCACGGTGGAGACCTGGGAAGCCGAGGTGATCGAGCGCTCGCATCGCGAGCCGGTCGTCGTCGACTTCTGGGCGGAGTGGTGCGGGCCGTGCCGCGCGCTCGGGCCGGTCCTCGAAGAGGCGACCACGGAGGCGGGTGTCATGCTCGCGAAGGTCGACACCGACGCGAACCAGAGCCTCTCGCTCGAGTACGGCATCCGCGGCATCCCTGCCGTCAAGGCGTTCCGAAACGGCCACGTCGTCGCCGAGTTCGTCGGCGCCATCCCGCGCTCGTACGTCGACGCGTTCCTGGCCGAGCTGACGAAGCCCGGCCTCGCGGAGACGACCGACGATCCGGAGCTCAAGGCGGCGCTCGACGCGGGCGACTACGAGGCGGCGTTCGAGCTGCTGCTCGAGCGCAAGGACCGGGAGGCGATGGTCGCGCTCTTCGGCGAGCTCGGCCCCGAGCATCCACTCGTCATGCAGTACCGGCGCCGGCTCGCGGCGGCCCTCTACTAGTCGTGAAGGCAGTCTGGTTCGAGCGGCTCGGCGGCCCGGAGGTACTCGAGCTGCGCGACGTCCCGGACCCGGTTGCCGGCGACGGCGAGGTGCTCGTCGACGTCGAGGCCGTCGGTGTCAACTTCCGCGACGTCTACGAGCGCACCCGCGAGCACTACGGCGTCGACCCACCCGCGGTGATCGGCGCGGAGGCGGGCGGCATGACCGCCGACGGCGCTCGGCTCGTCTGGAACGCCGTGCCGCACAGCTACGCGGAGAAGGTGGCCGTCTCGCGCGCGAAGGCGGTCGCGGTCCCCGACGGTGTCGCCACCGACGTCGCGATCGCGGTCCTCCTGCAAGGGATGACGGCGCACTATCTCGCACACGACTCGTATCCGATCCAGCCTGGGGACCGCGTGGTCGTGCACGCGGCCGCCGGTGGTGTCGGTCAGCTGCTGACGCAGATCGCGAAGCTTCGCGGTGGCTATGTGGTCGCGACCGCCTCGAGCGAGGAGAAGCGCGCGCTCGCCCGCGAGCTCGGCGCCGACGAGACGTTGTCGTATGAGGAGTTCGTGTCGAACGCGAAGGACGTGAACGCCGCCGCCGTCTACGACGGCATCGGCGAGACCACATTCGCCGCGGGGCTCGACGCGCTGGCGCCGACGGGGCGGATGATCCTGTACGGCTCGGCGAGCGGGCGTCCCGCTCCGGTCGACCCGCACACGCTCGAGTCCAAGGGCTCGCTCTACCTCCAGCGGCCGACGCTCGGGACGTACACGCGCACACCGGATCTGCTGGCCGCGCGATCGGCCGCGGTGTTCGCGCTCGTCGCGTCGGGCGACCTGAAGGTCGCGATCGGCGGGCGCTACCCGCTCGCGGAGGCGCGGCGCGCGCACGAGGAGCTCGAGTCGCGGCGGACGACCGGGAAGCTCCTGCTCATCCCCTGACCGCGAACGCGAAGCGGCAGCACTCCTCGAAGCCGATCGCCCGGTAGACGCCGAGCGCCTGCTGCGACGCCTGCAGCGCGCCCATCGTGCAGCCCCGCTTTTTGCCGGCTTCGAGCGCCGCGAGAGAGACGAGCCCCCCGAGCCCGCGCCGGCGAAACTCAGGCAGCGTGCCGACGTTGAAGATGCCGGCCACGTGATCGGTGACGACGAGCGCGCTCGCCGCCGCCGGAACGCCGTCGACGGATGCGAGGAACGTCGTGAACTCGAGCCGGTCTCGTACACGCCCGATCGCGTCGAGGATCGGAGGCACTGCGGTCGGCGGGAAGCCGTTCGTCGTGAAGGCGATCTCCGTCGTGAGCTCGAGCAGCTCGGGGTCGTCGTCGACGGCTCGGATGTCGACTCCCGCCGGGAGTTCCCCTGGAGAGAGCGCGGCCAGGTCGACCGTCATGCCGGGCATGCTCTCGACCGTGAAGCCGCGGTCTTCGAGCGCTGCGGTGATGTCGCTCGGAGGCGTCACGACCCAGAGGATCGGTGTGCCGTCCGGGAATCGCTCGAGGAGCTCGTCGATCGCCTCGTTCCGGGCCGGCGCGCCGACGAGGCCGTTGAAGAACGGCAGCTGCACGCTCGACGTCCACGAGGCCACCCCGTAGCGCTCGTCGTAGCGGGCGTCCGGGAGCGCGGCGAAGAGCGGCAACCAGCTCAGGAAGTTTGCGAGGAGGGCGTCGACTGGATCCTCCACGGCCACGCGGCGATGGTACGCGTAGCCTCCGTGCCATGCGCCTGAACGCGTTCATCGCGCGCGCCGGGGTCGCTTCGCGGCGGAAGGCCGACGACCTGATCAAGGCAGGGCGCGTCACGGTCAACGGCGAGCCCGGGCAGTTGAACACGTTCGTCGGCGTGGACGACGACGTCCGCTTCGACGGGAAGCCGCTCGCGAAGCAGCGGGTTGCGTACGTGTTGCTCAACAAGCCGGCGGGCGTCGTGACGACCGCGCGCGACCCGCAGGGCCGACTGACCGTCGTCGACGTCGTCTCGCATCCGGCTCGCGTCGTGCCGGTCGGACGGCTCGACGCGGACACCACCGGCGCACTTCTGCTCACGAACGACGGTGACCTGGCGCACCGGCTCGCGCATCCGCGCTACGAGGTCGACAAGGTCTACGAGGTCGAGTGCTGGAAGCAGCCGACCGACGACGACCTCGCGCGGCTGCGTGCAGGAGTCGAGCTCGACGACGGGCCGGCGCGCGCGGCTGAGGCGAGGCGCGTCTCCGGCGCGCGGATCGAGCTCGTGTTGCACGAGGGCCGCAACCGACAGGTGCGACGCATGGTCGAAGCCGTCGGCCATCGCGTGAAGCGACTGCATCGAAGCCGCTACGGCCCGCTGACGCTCGAAGGCCTCGAGCCCGGCGCGTGGCGCGAGCTCGAGGCCTCCGAAGTCGAGCGTCTTCGTTCTACGGCCCGGCCGGTACCGGGTCCTCGGAACCAGCGGTAGCTACTGCGACGCGAGCGTGTGTGCTCGCTTCAGCAGCTCCTTCACCTGCGCCAGGCCGCTCTGGATCTCGCCGTGGCTCGGCACGTGGCCGGCCGCGGCATTCGCGAGCGTTTCCTTGATTTTCGCCGCCGCCTGGTCACGGTCGTCGGCGAGTTGCTGGAGCGTCAACTGCTCCGCCGCGTACGCGGAGTCGTCGCTTGCCGAGCCGGAGGACAGCGCCTTCGTGTCGGCGAGCAGCGTGTCGGTCGCGAACTGACCGACGCTCGAGTTGATCTGGTCGTACCCCTTCGCCAGGTCGGCGGTCGCGGCGAGCGCGGCCGGCACCGATGTCAGCGCCTGCGTGATTACGTGGCCGTCCGACTGGTAGTCGTCGGTCAGGCCGAGCAGATGCAGCATGGTCGGCCTGAGGTCGGTCTCCTCCACCCACGTGCCGGACTGGCTCGCCTCGGGGACGGTCTTGGTCGACTCCGGGTCGTGCGCCTGGTTGCCGTCGACCGGTTGTGGCCCGTCGACTCCATGGTTGGCGACGCCGGGACCGACGATGGCCGCCCACGTGACGTCGATGTTCGGGCTGTAGTAGCCGTGGTCGTAGGCGAAACCGCTGTTGATGCTGACGTTCGCTCCCGACGTCGAGAAGAAGTAGTCCGGCTTCGGGAACAGCGTGTACGTCGGCGTCCGCAGGGAATCCGCCGTTTGCATGTGCAGCACTCGCTGCTCGAGCGCCCCCGCCTGGTACTGCGCGATCTTCTCGTTGTCGGCGCCGCTGTAGGCGTCGTGCGGGTTGGTCATCGCGGCGGTGTCGCGTTCGAGCTGGCGGACCGCCGGGTCGTTCGCCGCCGGCCGGCCGTGCACGTAGAGCGCGAGACCCTGTGGCTCGGCGTCGAACTGCGTGTTCTTCGAGGCGGTGGTGGAGAGCAGGCCCTTGATGTTCGCCTGCAGCTCGCCGATCTGCCCCGTGGCGTAGTTGCACGGTGTGTTCACGCCGTCGCAGCCGGCCGGCGTCGGCTCCGTCGCACGGCCCACGTTCGCACCGGCGAACTGGTCGTTCTCTTCGGCGCTGATCACGAACAGCGTGTTCGCCGGGGTGATGCCGTCCGCGGCCAGACGCTCGAAGAACGTCTGGAACGCGGCGTCATAGTGCTGCGCGTTCGTGACATAGCACGAGTCACCCGGGCCGAGCGGGGTGCCCGCTCTCGGCGTCGTCGCCGATGTACAGCCGGTTGTGGTGTCGGCCTTGTGCTCGTGCAGGTCGGAGATGTAGCCGTAGGTGACCGGGATGCCGGCCTCCTGCATGTCGGCGATCAACGCGAGCGACTGCGTCGCCACCGGGTTGAACCCCGGGAAGCCGGGACGATGGCTGAACGGCTCCTGGATCTCGTTGCCGTTCAAGTCGACGAGATTTCCGGCCGCGTCCGTCACTTGATAGCCGTGGTGAACGACGCTCGGAGTTCCGGCCCCGAGCTGCGGGTTGACGTACCGGGCGCCGAACAGCGCCTGGTAGCCCGTGTAGCCGCCGGGCTCAGTCGGCAGGAGATCCGGCGCCGCCGACGCTGACGGCGTCGTCTGCCCGAACTTGACCGCCTGGGCGTCCGCGCAGAGCCTGTCGCCCGTTGCACAGTGCACCGCCTCGCCGATGTAGTCGGCGATCTCGGCGTCCTTGAACGAATCCGGGTCGGCGGTGAACTGCGCGACCTCGGGCGAATCGGGGCCGAACACCGTCGGCAGGTCGCCGGCAGCGTTCTCGAGCACCATGTTCGCCGTCGAGAAGTTGCCGACCGTGCAACCCGCGCGGGTGAACGGCACCCACGGCGCCGGGGTGGTCTTGCTCGTGTCGCCGATCGTCGCCGGGACGTGGTCCGAGTAGACCATCGACGGCGTCGTGTCGTGGCCCGCGGTCGGCGGGTTCTTGGTGTCGACGACCGGCGACGTCCAGTAGGTGAATGACGTCGCAGGGTCGGTCGACCCGTCGGGGTTGTACGTCTTGTACGTGTTCGACACCGGCTGGCCATG
>JAICUZ010000367.1 GCA_025935595.1 Burkholderiales bacterium | reverse complement strand
GGGTACCGCCGCGACGAAGAGCCGTGGGCTCGTGTCGGGCGGCCGCCAGAAGCCGTGGCGCCAGAAGGGCACCGGCCGCGCCCGCCAGGGCACGATCCGCGCCGCGCAGTTCACCGGCGGCGGTCACGCCTTTGCCAAGGTTCCTCGCACCTTCATCCAGAAGGTGAATCGCAAGGCCGCCAGAGCCGCGCTTCGCGCAGCTTTCGCCAGTCACGCGAGCGCTGAGTCACTCGGGATCATCTCCGCTGACCAGTTCACCGCACCTTCGACGAAGACGGCCAAGGAGCTCCTCGCCAAGTGGGGCAAGCAGACGCCGACCGTGGTCGTCGCGCTGCACGAAGAAGAGAACATCGCGAAGTCGTTCCGAAACCTGGAGCGGGTCGCTGTCATCTCGCCGAGCGAGCTCGAGGTCGGTGCGATCGTGTGGGCGCGCTCGCTCGTGATCAGCGAGGCGGCGCTGCCGATCGTGCAGGGGAGGGCGTCGTAGTGCACGCGTCCCAGGTCATCCTCGCACCCGTCATGTCGGAGAAGTCCTACGCGGCGTCGACCAATGGCACCTACACGTTCAAGGTGCACCCTGACTCGCACAAGACGCAGATCCGGCAGGCGGTCGAAGAGCTTTTCGACGTCAAGGTCGAGCGCGTCAACGTGATCAAGGTTCAGGCCAAGCCGAAGCGGCGCGGCGCGTTCCGCGGTACCCGCCCCGGCTGGAAGAAGGCCGTCGTGCAGCTGCGCGCCGGCGACACGATCGAGATCTTCCAGGGAGCGCAGATCTAATGCCTGTCAGAAGGTTCAAGCCCACGAGCCCCGGTCGCCGCCACATGTCGGTGTCCGACTTCGCGGAAGTGACGAAGTCGAAGCCGGAGCGCTCGCTCACCGAGAAGCTCACGAAGAAGGGCGGGCGGAACAACACCGGTCGCATCACGACGCGCCACCAGGGCGGCGGCCACAAGCGCCGCTACCGCCTCGTCGATTTCAAGCGGACGAAGGACGGCGTGCCCGCGAAGGTCGCTGCGATCGAGTACGACCCGAACCGCTCGGCGCGCATCGCGCTGCTGCACTACGCGGACGGCTTCAAGAGCTACATCCTCGCGCCGGCAGGCGTGCGGGTCGGCTCGGTCGTGCAGTCCGGCGTCGGCTCCGACATCAAGCCCGGTAACGCTTTGCCGCTCGAGAACATCCCGACGGGAACGCTCGTCCACAACGTCGAGCTCAAGCCCGGCCAGGGAGGCAAGATGGCGCGCTCCGCCGGGTCCGGCGTGCAGCTCGTCGCGAAGGACGGCAGCTACGCCACGCTGCGCCTCCCGTCCGGCGAGATGCGCCGAGTTCTCCTCACCTGCCGTGCGACCGTCGGCCAGGTCGGGAACGTCGAGCACGGCAACGTCACGATCGGCAAGGCGGGCCGCAGCCGCTGGCTCGGCAAGCGCCCGGCCGTGCGCGGGTCCGCCATGAACCCGGTCGACCACCCGCACGGCGGCGGCGAAGGCAAGTCGAAGGGCGGCCGCCACCCGGTCACACCGTGGGGCGTGCCGACGCTCGGCAAGCGCACTCGCTCCAAGCACAAGGAATCCGACAAGTTGATCGTTCGCGGCCGTCGCCGCGGGAAGGACAAACGTTGAGCAGATCTTCGAAGAAGGGGCCGTTCGTCCAGGAGCGGCTGCTCGGCCGCATCGAGTCGATGAACGCCTCCGGCTCGAAGCAGATGGTGCGCACGTGGTCGCGCTCCAGCACGATCTTCCCGGAGATGGT